>JBLHJZ010000420.1:0-4879 GCA_047619515.1 Saprospiraceae bacterium
GAGCCTTTTTATGCTAATTATATTGGCTTTACTAATTTTTGTGCAGCCGAGGTAGTCCCGATTACGAGTTACCTGGATACTGCTTTCAGCCTGCCAGCTATCGACAGTTTTAAAGCAAAACTAACCGATCGGACTAAAGCCATTGTTTTGTGCAATCCTGGCAATCCTACTGGAAAAGTTTATCCTAAAAAGGATCTGGAAGCTATCATTGATTTTGTCGTTCAAAATGATCTCTTCCTGATTGTCGATGAAGTCTACAAAGAATTTTGCTATGATCATGATTTTTATAGTGTCCTTCAGTTTGAAAAAGCTCGGGAACATGTGATCGTAATAGACTCCGTTAGCAAAATTTTTAGTTTATGTGGGGCGAGAGTTGGTTTTTTGGCCACAGCGAATAAAGCCATTCAGGATTCCGTACTGAAGTTCGCCCAGATGAGGCTTTGTCCTCCTTATCATGGCCAAATATTAGCAGAAGCGGCCTTTAAAAATAGTTATCCTTATCTGGAAGAGGTGAAAGCAGAATACCGGATCAGAAGAAATACCCTGAATGTAGCCTTACAAAAAATTGATGATATTAAGATTTATCTCCCGGAAGGCGCTTTTTATATCATAGCGGAGCTGCCGGTGGCCGATACCGACGCTTTCTGCCAATGGATGTTGAGTGACTTTAGTTATAAAAACAAAACCGTTATGTTCTCGCCAGCTTCAGGGTTTTATTTTAATACAGACCTTGGAAAGAACCAAATCAGGATTGCCTTTATCCTCAACAGCCAGGATATCCGGGAAGCCATTGAATGTCTCTCAGAAGGATTGAAAGTTTATAACGATGCCAGAATAGTGGCTAAGCAGATGAGCACTTAACTTAGGCATTTGGAGCCTCCGAGTGCACCGGAGAATATTCGGAGTTTCTATATTATTTGAAATCGGAAAAATAAACATTGCTGCCTACCACCTTAATGATTTGTGTAAGCGCTTCACCATTACTCTTCACTTTCAATAAGTATTTACCGTCTACCAGATTTGAAATATTAATGTTTCTTAAATAATCATTTTTACTTCTGAAACCTTCAGAAAAATAAATACGGTCCTCATTTAAATTGGTCAGGCTTACATAGGTGTACTTTTTATCCAGATTCGCCAGTTGTAATTGAAATGTCTTTTCTTTAATCAATTTGGTTTTGACGAGTACTTTGGAATTGCCTAGTAAGGCGTAGGAGCCAGGGTTAGTGTTTGCCATTCCGGGAGCTAAGGTAGTCAGAGCGAATAATAAGCTTGCAAAAAAGGACTTTTTCATAATATTGTGATTTTTGGTTGTCAACTTCAAAGTAATAAGTATATACCTCAAAGACGATTGAAAACCACAAAGGATGCACCTAAATTATTTCTTTAACACTGTTTCGATGAAAGGAGAATTTTAGCTGCCCGGCGAGTACTTTTAGCCTACGAAAAATAATTGTTTTCAAGCCATTACTCTTAAGATCAATACTATTCCAAAAACCACAAAAGCAATTCCTGCAATTCTCCCTACCCATAACAAGTATTGGGGCTTTATGAATTTTCGAATAGATTTAGCCAGCAATACTTTTAAAGTATCAGTAGTCAGAATTACCAAGAGAATTGCACCAAAAAAAAGGAAATATTCAAATTGATGAAAATCTTTTTCTACCAGTTTTGCCGTAGCGACAACGCCCCAGAAGAAGAAGGTAAACGGATTCAGTGAATTGATCACAAAACCTTTTGACCAGAGTGAAAAATAACTTGCCTTAGGAGCCGATACCACAGAATCTCCCGGTAAAAAATTTTCAGGAAGGGTAGGTACTTTGCTAACAAGGGTTTTTAATCCGATCAATATCAATAGGATGCCGCCAATGATACCAAGTGTCGGCTTGAAGCTGGCTAAATTGATGAGGACCAGAAGATAAGATAAACCAAAGTATACGGTCATCACAAAAAGCAGGTCACTCATAAAAACACCAAAAGCAATCATCATTCCTGCCCGAAATCCCTGTTCAATGCCGGTTTGTAATAAAGCAAAAAGAATAGGGCCGGCTAATACGGATAAAACCAATCCTAAAACAAGACCTTCATAGAATGCATTCAAAATTAGCTGTTTGACCAGTTTTTAGTAACAAAATTTTCCCACTCTTCGAATTGATCATTTTTCATCACCCGGGGAAATTTAGACTGCCCACCTAATTTTCCTTTTGCTTCATGCCACTGATAAAATAGCCGGAGGGGTATAGGGATGACTTCCATTCCGAGCATTGCATTTCTCTCGGTTTCGTAATCGTCGTTGAGCCGTTTCAAATGGATATCCAGACAATTTTTCAGGGTTTCCGAATCTACTGAATCAAGGGAACCGATATACCATTTATGTTTAAAGGAACTATCACAGGGGACAGCACAAACGGTAAATTCGCGAATGTCTATATTTAATGCTTCTTTGGTAGCCTGAATGGCCAGATTCATATTGTCGACAGAAAGGTGCTCTCCACAGACACTCAGGAAATGTTTGGTTCTACCGGTGATTTTAATTTCACTTTTAGTTTTATCCGTAAACTGAACGGTGTCTCCGATTAAGTATCTCCAGGCACCGGCACAAGTACTCAGGAGCAAAGCATAGTCTAAGCCTTCTTCAACTTGATCGATGTGAACTGCTTTTGCCAGGGCAGTGGGATTGCCCTCTGCATCAAAATTGTCATTATTAAAGGGAATGAATTCATAAAAAATACCTTTATCCAGAATTAGCTTCATCCCTTTGGCATGCGGTCGGGTTTGATAGGCAATAAATCCTTCTGAGGCCAGGTAAGTGTCGATATAAATCATGGGTGAACCCATTAATTTTTCGAATCCTTTTTTATAGGGCTCAAAAGCAATTCCTCCATGGATAAAAACTTTTAAGTTGGGCCAGATTTCATGGATATTATCCACTTTATTATATTTGATTACCTTTTCGAGCATCAACTGAATCCAGGACGGAATACCCATGATAAAGCCAATATCCCAGTTGGGCGCCTGCTGTGCAATAGCTGTTACCCGTGTATTCCAATCTCTTATTTTTGCAATTGCTTTTCCTGGGCGGTAGCTGATCCGAATCCAGGACGGTAATCTGCTGGTATTGATACCACTCAGGTCGCCAATAAAATATCCGCCTTTATCTATAAGATCTGTACTTCCCCCGAGCATCATTTTCTCTTTCATATAGATGGTCGGATCCAGATCGAAACTATTGAAATTTAAAAACATCCTCAACCCTATCCGGTTATTGGCTTTTAACATAGCCTTTGTGATTGGCAGGAATTTGCTGGGCCCTCCTGTAGTCCCGGAACTCAGGGCAAAATAGGAAGGCTTTTCTTTCCAGGAAACATCAGCCTCATTTTTTAGGGAACGATACCACCACTCCTCATGCATTTTGTCATAATCAAAAATTGGAATGCTTTTTTGAAAAGCAGCTATAATATCCTGTGATTCTAATATTTTATCAAAATGATAAAATCTCCCAAAAGCTGTTGTTGAAGCCTCTTTCAACAAACCGGAAAGGATTTTTTGTTGGGCCTGGAAAGGGGGCTCTTTCCTCAATTCTTTTTTAGCGCTGAAGGTAGCACCTTTTTGTATTAAGGATCCTAGTATTGGCATGGATGAATGTTTGTTTGTTTATGTGTTGATGTCAACAATATTAGAAAACAGTTAAATGTTCTTGATTTTAAAGCCTGAACTTACTTTTCAAATCGGGTTAGGATATTAAACTTAGATACAAATAAACGAATTTCTTTTAGCACTTTTGCCCAATACTGCTATCCGTTTTTATAAGTTTTTGGGAACCAATATTTTATAAACGAATAAGTTTCAAAAAATCAGTATAAAAAGGGTTGAAAAGCAGGATAACCAATCATTTTCAGAAATACTATCAGCTTGTCGATGGGATAGATTTCGATGAAAACTAAAAATTTTGAAAGCTAAAGTATATTTCTTTATACCTTCGCCGCATGGATTTATTTAAGATCATCACCATTCTCGTCGTCGTATCAGCAGCTTTTGCATATATCAACGAGCGCTTCGTAAAATTGCCTTATACTATTGGCGCTATGGTCATCACCATAGCCATGAGCGTGGTTTTGACCATCTCCGGCTGGATTGAGCCTTCTTTGACCAATCCGCTGAAGGAACTCATTTCACAGATTGATTTCAGTAAAGTGCTACTGGAAATACTTTTGAGTTTTCTCCTTTTTGCAGGTGCCTTACATACTAATTTTGATCAGCTCAAAGTACAGCGGGGCCCTATTTTGGCTTTTGCCACTTTTGGCGTTTTAGTCTCGACTTTTTTGATCGGTATATTGATGTATTATCTGCTTCCCTTGTTCGGATTGAATATTGATTTTATCTATTGCCTTTTATTTGGTGCGCTGATTTCACCTACTGACCCGATTGCGGTTTTAGGGATTCTAAAAAAAGTAGGTGTGCCCAAAAAACTGGAAACCAAAATAGTAGGAGAGTCTTTGTTTAATGACGGCGTTGGTGTTGTGGTTTTTCTGACCATTTTTGCGATTGCTGAAGCTGGAATTGAGCATGTGACATTTGCAGAGATCGGAATATTACTCCTCGAAGAAGTCGTCGGTGGTATTGTCCTTGGATTGGGGCTGGGATACCTGGCTTATCGCCTGATGAAAAGTATTGATGATTATAGTGTAGAAGTACTGATTACTATTGCTATTGTCATGGGTGGGTATCTGCTGGCACAAACACTACACTTTTCCGGCCCACTGGCAGTGGTGGTCGCAGGGCTTGTCGTTGGACATGATACGGTCAGGGATTCTTCAATGTCTGAAATGACAGAATTGTATGTGGATAAATTCTGGGAGACCTGGGACGCATTGCTCAA
>JBLHJZ010000421.1:0-4870 GCA_047619515.1 Saprospiraceae bacterium
AGCTTATTTTTACAACATGGTAATCTATACTGACACGAAAGGCAATTTTCAAACCTGTGCCATTTCGTATTCGGTATACAAACGGTTTAAGGAATTTTAATTAGTCGGTTGGTGGAATGTGAAGGAAATACCTGTGTGAAGAACGTTATAATTTTATAAAAATATAAGACCTATTTCCTTTTGCGCTATTTACGGTTAAATATATGTGTTGTTTCGGCAATATAAAAATATTTCACCTACTTTTTGTTTTTTTTGACGTTGGAAAGACGTGGCGATCGAAAGATTTTAAAAAAGGTAGGCACAAAGACTCAAAGGTCATCAGACTTTGGATATTTGAATTGAAGTACAAGATCAAAACGCTGTAGGAGCGACAGATATATACGAACTATTCTTTAATCTTTCGTCCTTACAGGCTACAACCCTATTTATCCTTTTATCGTCCTTACAGGACTTTGGTAATACTGGATATCGTTATATCAAAAGTCCAGGCTGTAATAAACAAGAAAAAGAATACTGCTGTGCGTGATTGAAGGAAATCTAAATAACAGATGTTAATCTGCCTATTAGACAGGCAGATTAGCATCAGATTACATTATTTTTTTTGCATTCGAAAAAACTATCCTTCCTCATCTTTTAAATCCTCCAGATTGACCAATCCGATTCCATCTGCGATATCATGGAGGTCATCAATTGTAATGTTTTTTCCTCTTCCTTTAATGGTCATAATAAATCTTTTGGCTACAAAAACCGAAAATTCGCAACGCTCATTATCACACTTTTCAAAAGCTTTGTTGCCTTTGTAGGTTGTGGTTCTTTCGAAGCCATTATCGGATTCTTTGTCAATTTCGACCATAGACCAGGCCGCCAGTCCCATCATCGCCATACCGATACCTCCTGCATCTACAATATCTACGTCTACTTTCTTATCGCCGTCTTCATATTTGGCTTTTGCAGTAGACACATTAAATCCAGCCATCCCGGTGGATTCACCACTGGAGCTTGTTCTTGAGAATCCGGAAGTAGATTCTGGTAGCAATTCTTTTAGTTTCCTGAAATTCAATGGTTTTTTCTTAGTGTCACTTTCATCCTGTAGGTTGCCAACGGCATCTTCTATCTGGCTTAGTGCCCCAGCCAGGCCGCCTTCGATGTTTTTAGAAATATTCTCCAGGTTGTCGGTCAGTTTATCGGTAGCATCGGTAATTTTTTCGGCAGCTTTTTCTTCCTCCGTTTTTTCATTAGTCCCGCAAGCGGTGATGATTAAAATTGCAAAAAGCATCAGAAAGAAGGGATTTAGTTTTTTCATTATGGAAAATTTTTGGTTATAGAAAAATTGAAATATGCCAGAAGGTAACCCAAGTAAGCCAGAAGGTAACTGAAAGTTACCATCTGACGCTTTGGTGCTTGCTCTGCGCTTCTCATTCTCTCAGCGGTTTTAAAAATTCACCGCTGAGAAAAAGAGGATCGCAGAGTGTACAGCAATTTTACTTTCAGTAAAATAGGTTAATATAAACTTATCAAACCACTAAGTTACGCTCCTTCCTCCGTAACAATATGCTTCACTTCAGGTTTCATCTGAGGGAAGAACAAGACATCCTGAATACTATATTGATTCGTCAACATCATGGTCAACCTGTCGATGCCGATGCCGAGGCCGGAAGTTGGCGGCATTCCATACTCCAGCGATCGGAGGAAATCCTCATCCAATACCATGGCTTCATCATCCCCTCTGGCCGCTAATGTCAACTGGTCTTCGAAACGTTCTCGTTGATCTATCGGGTCATTTAGCTCGGAGTAGGCGTTAGCGATTTCTTTGCCGTTGACAAAAAGCTCAAAGCGTTCTACCAAACCATCTTTGCTTCGGTGTTTTTTTGCCAGCGGTGTCATTTCGATCGGATAATCGGTAATATAAGTCGGCTGAATTAAATTAGCTTCTACTTTTTCGCCAAAGATTTCGTCGACCAATTTGCCTTTCCCCATGCTGTCATCTACCTTAATATGCATCTCTTTACAAACGCTCCTCAAACCTGCTTCGTCCATTTTCGACACATTGATCCCGGTATATTTTTCAATAGATTCATACATACTCAAGCGCTCGTAAGGCCCTTTGAAACTAATCTCTTTTCCATCATATTCTACTTCAGTAGTCCCGTTGACCGCTATGGCCGTTGCCTCCAGCAATTGTTCCACCATTTTCATCATCCAGATATAGTCCTTATAAGCCACATAAATTTCCATTGCTGTAAACTCCGGATTATGGGTACGATCCATGCCTTCGTTCCGAAACATTTTCCCGAACTCGTAGACCCCGTCAAAGCCACCGACGATCAGGCGCTTCAAATAAAGCTCATTGGCTATCCGGAGATACAAAGGCATATCCAGGGTATTATGATGTGTCTCAAAAGGTCTTGCTGCTGCCCCTCCGTGCAGGGGTTGAAGAATCGGTGTCTCTACTTCCAGCCAACCCTGATCGTTAAAGAAGTTACGCATCGTATTGATGATTTTCGTCCTTTTCAAAAAGGCTTCTTTCACCTGTGGATTTACGGTCAGGTCGACATAGCGTTGACGATAGCGCTGTTCCGGGTCGGTAAAAGCATCGTATACCTTCCCTTCTTTATCTCTTTTTACAATCGGAAGACTACGAACAGATTTCCCTAAAAACCGGAATACTTTCGGTCTCAAAGTCACTTCGCCGGTCTGTGTGGAAAAAAGCTCTCCTTCCAGGCCTATAAAATCACCAATATGCAAATGCTTGATGATGTTCTTACTTAGCTCTTTTTCTTCATCAGTTTCTCCGATGTTACCTTTGCCCATATAGACCTGAATTCTTCCCTGGCCATCCTGTAATTGAGCAAAAGCGCCGGTTTTACCCATAAATCGACCGGCTATTTTTACCACGGGAAAGGAATCCGGGGCAAATTTTCCTAAAGCAGTAACCCGTAAACCATTGAGGAATTCCTCGAGGTTTTCCGCCTGACGATCAAGGCTTTCATCAAACTCAATGGTTTCTCCAAGGCCAAAAGCTTTGAATTCGTCGAGTACTAAAATCTTAGTTATTCCAAATTTATTTTGCAATAAAATATCCTTTATCTGTGCTGCTTTAGCAGATCCTATATCTTTTATTTTTTCAATTTCTATAGTCAATTGTTTTCGAAATTGAGCAGTAGTAAAATCTCCTGATCTAAAGTTAACATCAAACATTTCCGCTGGAAACGGATCCACGCCAAGGTCTCTTAAGGATTGTAATGCTTCCCGTCGTACAATTTCCTGTTCACTAAGTTGTTGCATTGATAGTTTTTGAATGTGAAAAATGATATCGAATTTAAAAAATCCCAATATTCATGGGATTTAGAGCATGTTAGGAGTTTAACATTATTTACAAAAATATAGTTTATTGCGTAAAATAAAGAATTCCTCCCCCCATTTTGAAAAGCAAAGCCGGAATTATAAAAATTCACCCTTTCTTAATCTTTAATGTGTGCACATAAAAGCTGTAAAATTCGTACTTTTGTTATCAGTAGCGATTAAACTCCTCCAAAATATTCCCATTTCAGTATGCAAAAACTTAGAACTTACACTTTTAGTTTTATTTTTGGATTGTATAACTATGTTCCAACAATAATTACTTTTCTGATTTTATTCCTGATGACGGCTCTGTCTACGGATGCTCAAACCATGCTGGAAGGCGGAGATATCGCCATTTTGGGGGTAAACGCCAATAATAATGCCTGTAGCGGGTCGAGTGGTTCCGGAGAAGATGTTATCACCTTTGTTGCTTTCAACGATATCACCAATGGTACTGAGATTGACTTGACGGATAACGGTTGGGAACGAACCACACCCAATAGATGGGGCGATTCTGAAGGAACCCTCCGGTTTAATTATAATGGTGGGTCTATCAGTGCCGGAACCAGCTTTAATCTGATTTTTAGAGGAAATTTAACAGCGACACAAGCGGCTAATCCAAATTGGACGATCACTGACTTGAACAATGCTCCGGTCGGTACTTTAAATATGAATAGTGGTGGTGATCAGATTTATATCATGCAGAGTGGCGTTTGGGATAACATGGGCATGACCGGTGACCATGATGCAATTTATAGCGGAAGAATTTTGTATGGTTTTAATACCCGAACTTTTTGGGCTGCGGATGGTACTTCCCAGCAATCCAACCTTCACCCTGATGTGAATCCCTGTTATTTTATGAATCCCACCAGTGGGACTACCAACTATGTAAATTATACCGGCCCTACTACTTCCACCACTCAATTGGAATGGATCAATCGAATAAAGGATCCAAACAATTGGTCGTCTTATGGTAGTTGTGCGGTTTATAATAGTAACCCTCCTCCGGCTGTGCTCCCGATTTCACCTAGTGGGATGTCTGTGGACTGTTCGGTTTGTAGTGGTTGTGGGATGGTTAATGATGTCCTGACTTTTAACCTGCCTGCAAGTGGAGGCCCGTTCAATGTTGTTTATACAGATGGCACAACAGAGACTACTTTAAGTGGGATAAATAATGGCCATACAGAGAATGTTACGGTCACTCAGACGACTACTTTTTCCTTGGTTTCGGTTACAGATATTAATGGGTGTCCGGTTTTTTCAAATTTTGATGGAGAAGCCTTTATTGATTTATCCGGAAACGGAGGAAATGCTGTAATTACTGGTGGTGGTGTTCTTTGTACCGGGAATTGTACTGAAGTTACCTTTACGGTCACCGGCGGACAAGAACCCTATGAAATCACCATCAATGTAGCTTTAGGTCCGTTTAATGTTAACTTTACTATTCCTGTTCTCCTTCCAAATTTCACCATCAATGTCTGCTCGGATGATGTTATTTTTCCGGAATGGAATCCAGGGGCCAATACCT
>JBLHJZ010000422.1:0-4863 GCA_047619515.1 Saprospiraceae bacterium
GGATGGTCTGTGGCATTTGACTTACCTGCGTTACATCTTTCAAACAGAAATTCAATACTCCTCCATCTGCAATTTCATCAATGTAAGGAAGAGGTGGAGACCAGGTCAACACATTTCCTGTTGTTGGATTTACCGTCCAGCCATTATCGCCATAAGGAGTATCGAAATTTACGCCGGGAGTAAGTATGGTCGAAACTATTTTTGTAAAATATTGATCATCGAAATTATTGATCACGTCAATTTCATAGCAACAACCGTTACCATTATTTGCCGGAACCTGAGCCAAACTATTAGCGACCACACTTACCGAATCACAAGGATTACAAAGTGGTAAATCTATACAGTGTTCAAAGTGGCAACAGGCCAGGTTTTCACTAAACAGGATAATATCAAAGCAGTAAATATTTACTGAAGAAACAGGGATATTGATCGTCACCGGCCCATAGGTTCCACCTGCCGGAATAAGTACGGTAGGGTCATATTGTCCATCTACAATGATACCATCCACTACTTGTCCTGTATTATTTTGAACGGTAAAAGTGTAGGTATAGCCATCAGGGCCACATTCAATATTGGCATCAATTACTGCTGCACAGGTATCTTCCGCCGGAGTATCCAGTTGCATGCAAAAATTATCAAGACCCACATAGATGCCGCCGGAAATCGAATCGCTACTTGGTGTAATCAGCACGTGAGTCATCCCTCCAAAAGGGAAAGCAGCCGCTCCAGAATCAAAAGTCATGGTCTGTGTTGTTTTGTTTCTATCACAACCCGCTCCGACTGGCACTGTCCCCAACAGCACTGTATTGGCTGGTCCGAAAAGGTTTTCATTGGAAGGCGTATGAGAGGAAGTCGGTGTAGCTGAATAAGCAGCTGACGGATTATAAATTCCGTAAACGCCTACTTCGGCAGCCCCCCAACCATATAGACAGGCGATGTCAAAAGTAAAAGAATAAATACCAGAACCATTGGATATTGTTGTGTTCAATGCATTATACAAGCCTTCCCGATAAGTAGTACTCGCGGATGGATTATTAGAAATCCAAAGCCCTGCATAATTACCAGTCGCAGGTAAAGGCGGAGGAAAAGGCCCTGCATTAAAAGCATAAAAATCTGCCAAACTTCCAGATGCCCAAATACTACTAAAACCCAAGGCATTATTGATATCCTGGTCACTATTGGTAGGTGTTCCGATTTCGAGATCACCGTTGGTAAAAAGATTGCCCGGGCAAAAGTCCTGAGCTGACATTAGGTTAAAAGAAAAAACAGTAAGGAATAATAGTATTAATTTTTTCATGGTAAAATAATTTGTTGAAGTATTATAAAAAAAGATTTTTCGATCAGGGGTAAAAAAGAGCGTAGTTGAATATTTCATGTCTCGGTTTTTAAAGTTTGATAAAATGACATAATTGCCCATACTCCCCTTTATCGTAGCACTTTTGAAAATCTTACCCTCTTGGTAGATTTTTTTTGATTTTTTTTTTTTGGAAGTTATAAATACTACTATGTCAGTTTAATAGAGATTGTTATACGTTCGAGTACACGTTATTGTAGCGGGTGGCCCGGATTGAACTGTCTGAACATTGGCCTAGCTTGATTCAGTGCATCAAAGGAGCTGACGTGAGTTTTCAATCCTTGGGTTTTTTGCTACTTTTTGGGCTTAAGGGACAGGTTACTAATAACTGTCTGCTTTATACTCGTTCTTTTGACTTTATACTTCACACAAAAAATAGCGCATAGAACCACTATTCCCTATTTTTTGCGCTTGTCTAAAGCCAAAATAACTTCCCCTAAATCGGACACTTATTAATACCCTATCCCTAAGCCAAAAAGTAGAGAGAGAAATAAATAATCACCCTATGCCAAAAAGTTGGACTATAATATTATACATAACTTAAAGTAAGAAGTAGTTTTAGGAAAGGAAGGGAAATACATTGCCCCAATTTTACATAAAAAATGAGGTTTATAGAGTATCGCAGCTTTTTAGTATATTGCCATCAAATCAATCAACAATATGAAAGACCAAGACTTATCCCGCTACTGGAAAAAAAATATCCAATACGTATCCATACTATTAACCATTTGGTTTATTTGTTCTTTTGGTATGGGGATTATTTTTGTCGAACCCCTCAATACGATAAAAATCGGAGGCTTCCCCTTTGGCTTTTGGATGGCACAACAGGGAGCGATTTATATTTTTGTCGTCTTGATCTTTGTCTATGTGTATTTGATGAACCGGCTGGATAAGGAATTTGGAGTAGAAGAAGATTGAGAATTGAAAGCATCAGGAATTCGAATTAAGAAATTATTATCCTCCTAAATAAAAGGTATAACGGTATACGGCGACCGCAAACCGATACACCGTAAACCGTTAAACCGGTACACCGTAAACCGGTACACCGTAAACCGTTAAACCGTTAAACCGTTATACCGCCAAACCGCAAACCAATGGATGCACAAAACTGGACTTACCTCATCGTCGGATTCACTTTTTCCCTTTACATCGGGATAGCGATCTGGGCACGGGCAGGCACCACCAAAGAATTTTATGTAGCAGGCGGAGGCATTTCTCCTTTAGCGAATGGCATAGCCACTGCAGCCGATTGGATGTCCGCAGCCTCCTTTCTATCCATGGCCGGGCTCATTGCATTTATGGGCTATGCCGGCGGGCAGTACCTGATGGGATGGACGGGAGGATATGTTTTGCTGGCTTTACTGCTGGCACCTTATCTTCGGAAGTTTGGAAAGTACACTATTCCTGATTTTATAGGAGAGCGATATTACTCTCAGCAAGCGAGGTTGATCGCAGTAGTCTGCGCAATATTTATTTCCTTTACTTATGTGGTTGGTCAGATGCAGGGCGTCGGCATCGCATTTGCCAGGTTTCTGGAAGTGACTTTCGAAAAAGGGATTTTCATCGGTATGGGAATCGTATTTTTCTATGCGGTATTGGGAGGCATGAAGGGCATCACTTATACGCAGATTGCGCAGTATTGTGTGCTAATTTTTGCTTTTACGGTACCTGCCATTTTTATCTCCTTACAAATGACGGGGAATCCTATCCCACAGCTGGGATTCGGAAGTACTGGCCAGGATGGTGTTTATCTTTTGGAAAAACTGGATACGCTGGTCACCGATTTAGGCTTTTCAAAATATACGACAAGCGGGACGGATAATAAAATCGCAATATTTTTTATCACTGCCGCACTGATGTTTGGCACTGCCGGATTGCCTCATGTGATTATCCGTTTTTTTACCGTTCCTAAAGTACGGGATGCCCGGAAGTCTGCCGGTTATGCTTTATTTTTTATTGCACTCTTATACACTACTGCTCCGGCTGTCGCGGTATTTGCAAGAACGAATTTAATTCAAACGGTATCCAACCAACCTTATTCGGCAATGCCGGAATGGTTTAAAAAATGGGAAAATTCTGAACTGATCGTTTTCGAGGATAAAAATAAGGACGGGCTGATCCAGTATGTAGCGAATGAACAAGTCAATGAACTCACCGTCAATAAAGACATTATGGTACTCGCGAATCCGGAGATTGCAAACCTCCCAGCCTGGGTGATCGGTCTGGTGATCGCTGGAGGATTAGCAGCGGCGCTTTCTACTGCTGCCGGTTTGTTGTTGGTGATCTCGACTTCCATTTCTCATGATCTTTTGAAAAAGAACTTAATGCCGGGTATTTCTGAAAAAGGAGAATTACTGACTGCAAGGATTGGTATTGCGGTGGCCGTTATCCTGGCTGGATTAGGGGGTATTTTTAAAATTGGTTTTGTGGCAGAGGTCGTGGCTTTGGCTTTTGGTCTGGCGGCAGCGTCTTTCTTTCCAGCGATATTTCTAGGTATTTTTAGTAAAAGAATGAACAAACAAGGCGCCATTGCAGGTATGCTGTCTGGTGTTATTTTTACCATTATTTATATCTGGTATTTCAAAGAAAAACTAGGCGGCCCCGGTACTGCTGATGGCTATTGGTTTGGAATTCCTCCGGAAGGGATTGGCGTTATTGGGATGATTATTAATTTTATCACAGCAACTATAGTTTCCAAATTCACTCCTGCTCCGCCAGCCGAAGTACAGCAAATGGTTTTGGATATTCGGATACCGAGAGGATCGGGGGAAGCAGCGAGTCATTAACCCAGAGGTGAGAGGTGAGGAGTGAGAGGTGGACGCCCTCTCTTCTCACCTCTCACTCCTCACAAACTGAACCACCATGTTAGGATTACGAACAACCATCTACAAAGTCGGGGACCTCAGCAAAGCAAAAGACTGGTACGCCAAAGCTTTTAGAACCGCCGCTTATTTCGATGAGCCTTTTTATGTGGGTTTTAATATCGGCGGTTATGAATTGGGACTGCTGCCCGAAGACAGCCCAAGGACGGACAAAGCGGATAGTGTATTATCTTATTGGGGTGTTGAAAATATCGAAGAGGAATACCAACAGCTGATAGATCTCGGCGCAACAGGACATGAGAAGCCTACGAATGTCGGCGGTCCGATCGTAGTGGCTTCGGTCAAAGATCCCTGGGGAAATATTGTGGGGCTCATTTTTAATCCGGTGTTTAAAGTCATAAGTACTTAAGGAGGGTTTTATCTTGGGCTAACGAAGTATGACCTCTATAGAAGTCAAAGTATATTATATTAGCAGGTATTAATCAGCTTTTACAACATGAAAAAAGAAAAGCCACTGGTCAATAAAAAATATTTGCTGCAGAGATTCCCAGGGAAAGGCGGATGGACTTTTGCGGAAATTCCTGAGATTTTACAAAATAAAAAAGCACCCTTCGGATGGGTTTGTGTCAAAGGATTTATTGACGACTACGAATTAAAACAATATAAACTGATGCCAATGGGTAATGG
>JBLHJZ010000423.1:0-4863 GCA_047619515.1 Saprospiraceae bacterium
TCCTCTCCATTTTGCTGAATCAACAACACATACATACCATTAGACAAGGCACTTATATTTATCTTTTTAAAATCCATAGTACCGGTGTCCAAATAATCAGCTTGTAACATTTTTCCCATTCCATCAAAAATAGTTATTTGATACGCTCCCTTCGCTGCTTCGCTAAAGTAAACGATCAAATGATTAGTTGCCGGATTCGGGGAAATGCGAACTATTGAATTCATTTGTGCTTCGGGAGAGATAATAGCCGTCATCATCGCATCACTTATTATCAATTGAGAAAAATAGCTGATCCCTGAAAAGGTCATTTCGTCATTATCTGAAAAAATAGCAGTAGCCAAACCAAAATCTGTCCAGTCCATAATTTCATTAGAAGCTCTTTTGTGTAATAGATAATTTTCGGGTATTTCGGAATTCACAAAACCGGAACTCGTCAAAGTTATTTCCGCATCAAGTCCGGTTGTATTTGCACCATAATTGTTGACGACCCAATATTGAGATGAAACGGCCGGGACGAGCATAGGGTTCAGGTTAGGTGAAGCATCCAATCGGGTCACGACCACTTCGCCATTGGGAGGAGTTGAACCATTCGGAAAATTAATTACTGCGTCCGTATTTGTAAAATCATATATACCGTTGCCTACGTTTGGGATACGAGATACCGCACCAGTCGCAACAGGTATCGGAGAATTATTATCAATCAAGGAATTTAAAACCGTAGATTGCTGGCCATTGATCACTTCATAAAGCGAACTTCCAACAGCATCGTATTGATTGAATTGATAGTAAGTCACTAATCCCGATTCCATTGCAGGATCTTTGATCAAATGTCTTTTCTCTCTGATTTCTTCCTGGGTCAATGCATAATTATAAAATGCGATCTCATCAATTTGTCCATGAAAATCCCCCCCCTGATTGTGGATGTCATTATTAATATAAAATGGGGATTGTGAAAAATCTACCGCCTGAAAATTCCCTGTTCGTATCCAGGGTTCCTGGCCGTCTACATAAATTTTTACAGCAGTCGGTGAATAAGTGATCGCTATATAATGCCATTGATCGATTTCCAAATCCAGATTGGAGGTCACCCAGTAATTTTCATCGGGAGAAGTAAAAATTAAATTGGTATTGGCAGTATAATTCATAAAAGCGAAGCCCAGACCAAAGCGGGTATTTGGTGCATTCGTACTTACAATCTGCGCAAAACTATTTTGTAAGGTATGCAATTTCACCCAGGTAGTGATGGTAAATTCATTGCCGGTAATCGGAACCGTACTTAGCAGTGGACGATTGGTTTCTCCTGATACTAAATCAATCATTTTACCTGCCTTATCATCTACGTCACAGATTGAATTCTGTACATTAATAAAGTCTGTCAATACTTTGGTGTTTATATTTCCAAACTCATCAGTCAGCTTAAGCGTCACATCATAAGTACCTGTTGCAGCGTAAGTTACGGATGGATTTGAATCACTTGAAATAGATGGATTACCTCCTTCAAAAACCCACTCATAAGTTGCCGTGCCAGAGGAATGTGCACAATTTTGAAAAAAGCTAACCGGACTGAGCGGGCATTGACTGGAATTTGAACTCACTGCAAAATCCGCAATCGGAACTGTAGATTCTTCGTACAAATCATGTTCCCAGGCACCACGGGAACTCCCCATTCTATATTTTCCTTTTCCAGGAACGGCATAGATATTTCGAATATATCCCAACATCGGTAAACCACTTCCCAGTGCTTCAAATTCGGTCATCGTGTTGTTTCGATAGTATACACCTGATTGGCCGGGGAAAGCCAGATACACTCCCCCATTCGTTCCTCTTTGATACACCATTTGAGCTACCGGAGTCATCGGCAAATTCGCTGAAGTTATATTATTCCAACTTGTCCCGCCATCGGTAGATTGCAGAATTTTTGCAGAAGTCTGCCAATTGCCATAGGAAGCCCAAAGATCATTAGGATCATCTCCGACCGCAATATCCGTGATGTTCGTTTGCCCGGAAGAAGCACCGGAGGAGGGGGTGATCGTTGCCCAATTGGCTCCACCATCTATGGATTTTTTTATTTTATTATTACTCAACAACACATACATTATATCCGTATTGCCTGCTGCCATCAAAATCCGGTTGGCAGTTTCTCCAAAGTTATAAAGCGTACTAAAAGAACTAAAATTATTATACGTTACCGCTACTTTGTTTCCATTAATACCATAAGCTGTTTTATAAAAATTAGGATGAAAAGCAACTCTGTGCAAACTGATATCCGGAGTGATCGCTTCTGTACTCGCAAAAGTGTAATCATCTGCCAGCTCCGTTTTAAAAATCCCATATCCATGATCAAAATAAATCCACCGGTCATTACTTTGATTTACAGAAGTTTGTCCGGCATCGCCTCCTCCCCTGCTGATCCAACCATTGTCGCCGGCAAAACGACGAATCTTAGTCGGCCCGTGATCACATCCCGCAGATACAATATCCGAATGAGCCGAACTGGAAAACCCCCATAAGTCAATCGAAGATATTTCCCGCCCAACACTGTTGACTGTCTCCATTGCATCCGTGGACAAAGCTATCCCTCCATCCGAACCAATCAGCACGATATCACCGACCACATCAATATCTCGTACATCAGGATGCACATATTTTGGGCAACCACTATAACCACTCGTCATATCCGCAAAAGACAAACCGCCATCGGTAGATTTCATAATAGAGCTGGCACCATAAAATCCGGTATAAATACTTTTTTCATCCAGCCAATTAATATCAGCAGCTTCCACATAGGAGTCCATCAAATTTTCATTAGCCAATGTCCCATCTTCATTAAAATGGTATATATTCCCATTGGCGAATTGACCAAAAACATAGAACTTATCTACTTGTGCCGGAATGGTTCTAAAATGTAAACTGGAAGGAAGCGAAATACCGGTAGCTGTATTTAAATTGACTAAAAAATCAAAACTTAGCCCACTGTCTGTTGATTTATAGATACAAGGTTCGTTGTCCACATTAAATGCGCCCAGGTAAAAAATAGTACTCTCATCATGATCTGCTTCGAGGCCAAAGAAATTATAAGTACGCTGGTAAATACCGAAGGTCGAATTATTAGAATACTGGCTTGTATAGGTATGATTTGGGCCACCACTTGAATTATCAAAAGCTACTGTCCAGGAGTTACCACCATCTGCTGACCGATAAACTTTACGACCAAAAGTGGACAAAACCACCGCTGTATTTTCATTGGACAAGGCCACATAATAAGGTCTGATATTCGGGTTATCCGCCCGGTTGAGTTCAGGACTCATCGACCAGTCCAGACCACTGTTCGTACTTTTCAACAAGCCGGCTTCTGTCGCTGCAAAAACCAAAGAGTTATCCAAACTACTCGCTTCAATATCCCCATAATAATAATCCCGATTGGCATAGGTGTTCGTCCCATTAGCAAATTCCGCATCTGTCAAAGACCAGCTCTGTCCCTGATCCTGGCTCACCCAAAGCCCGCCATAGGAGTATCCTGCAAAAAGATTGTCTGTATTATAGGGATTGATATACACCCGGTCGCAAAAACCTCCAGTAAGTGATGAGGTTGTTCCACAAGTGGTCTGCGCTGCATAATTGGGGCCGATAGCTGACCAGGTACCGGTATTTGTACTTCGAAATCCATTTGCATTATTACGCATTGACTTGACAACAGCACTATGCGGAACGTGTACTCCTTCGGCTGTCATACTTAATCTGGCATCCTGTAACCAACGAATGAATAATTTTTTCTGTAAACTCTTTTCTTTTGGATGAGCTGAAAAATAATCGTTGAATCGACTTTCTGCATTCCGGACATTGGGATTAGCGCTATTCATTTCCTGCCACCAGTCGGAAGCGGAATGGTCTGTTTTTTCAAATTTGAAATGGTTTTCTTTCAGTTGGTTTTCGTCGAGAAAGACTTGCGCCTGGATATTTGTAAATATGGCTATAAAAAGTATGACGTGTATAAACTTTGGATAGTGGTGGGCGATCTGCATAGATATAGGTTTTCTTTTTGAAAATATTGGATTGCAAAATACGATAATTATATTAACCCCCAGCAATTTCAAGCTCAAGAGTAAGTATCAAATTCAAGTTCAAGTTCAAAATCGGTAGCTTTTGGTCATTTCAGGTAAATTTTGAGTTTGAGATTTTCAATTGAGCTGCCTTTGCTCCATGGTTCGCATGATTACTCTGGTCAGAGATTGGCCTAATGTGACCAGGTGCAAGACCCCAAAATATACCTACCTTTGTCCCCATGACAGGTATAATAAAAACACAACAGCATATTTTAGATAAATTAGGCATTGCGCAACTCAATCCGATGCAAGAGGAAGCTCATTTAGCTATTCAATCTTGTTCGGAAGTTGTCCTCTTATCCCCTACCGGAACAGGTAAAACGCTTGCTTTCCTTTTGCCGCTGATCGCAGAACTCGAAAGTGAAAGTACAGAAATACAGATTCTAATCATTGTTCCATCGAGAGAATTGGCAATTCAAATCGAGCAGGTGACCAGAGAAATGGGTGCCGGGTATAAGACCAATGCGGTATATGGCGGTAGAACACGTTCTAAGGATAAAATCGATATCAAACACCGACCAGCTATTCTTATCGGTACGCCAGGCAGGATTGCTGATCATTTGAAACGAGGAAATTTTTCGCCTGAGCATATTACCTCCTTGGTGCTGGATGAATTTGACAAATCCCTGGAAGTTGGTTTTGAAGAAGAAATGGCGGAAATCATGGCTGCTTTACCACAGCTCCGGAAAAAAATATTGACCTCTGCCACTCATGAACTTACCATCCCTCGTTTTGTAGGTTTAGAGCAGCCTACCGTTAT
>JBLHJZ010000424.1:0-4855 GCA_047619515.1 Saprospiraceae bacterium
ACCAAGCCTATAGATCCTGATGAACTCACGGAAGCTGTTAACCGGATTCGTAGTGAAAATTTACAAACAACGGACGAACGATACCAAATTTTCAAAGATCAATACTTCAATCCAAATCCTTTTAATAAAATTTGTATCCCATCTCACGATAAGATTCATCTGATTGAGATCAAAGATATTATGTTTATGAAAGGGGAGGACAATCTTACCCAATTTGTCTTAAATGACGGCCGAAAAATCTGGTGTTCCAAAACCTTAGGCAATTACGATTATTTCGAAGAGTTCAACTTTTTTAGAATCCATAAAAACTGTACGGTCAATCTCAATTATATTGAGGAGTACGTCAGAGGAGAAGGCTATGTGATAATGGCGGATAAAGCGCATTTGGAAGTAGCCAGACGTAAAAAGCCCATCCTGATGAAGCGATTGAGGTAGGAGGCGCTCCTTACTTCATCGAAAAGTGTAGCCCTAGCTGCTGCATCCTCGAAATTTTTTATTTTCTGATCTGCCTTGCAATGGAATTTTGCATAGACCCTTTCATTCTCTCCATTTACCAGCGAAAAAGTATGACTACCATAGCCATTCATATGCCGATGCCCGTAGGGAGGCTCTCTCCGACATCAAGATTAAAACCTGATGTAGGTTGACAGGACAGCTACTATTTGGGGTCATTTTTTTTGTCTGCCATAATTTTCTTGATTTAAGGTTTGATGATAAATAGTAGACTTTATGCCAAAAGTTTTTGTGCGTCAGAGCTGCTACAAACGCTTGTGCTGAGTCCTGTCCCGAACATCGTTGAGGGAGAAGTCGAAGTACCTAAAACCAAATAAAGTCTAGTATGTTTATTTTAATAAATCTTGTTGTTTTTGGCTCCAACAAAAAAATTAGGAATGAGTTACTTATTCATAGCTCAAAAATAAATACTATATTTGATTGATAAAAACGATTTTCAGAATAGAAATATTGATACGGTCAATGAATGTACAACAACTAAAATATATCATTTCGGTCGGTGAAACCCTGAGTTTTGGAAAAGCAGCAGAGAAGTGTTTTGTCACTCAACCCACACTCAGTACAATGATTGCCCGCTTTGAAGATGAAATCGGGATTATCGTTTTTGATCGAAAAACCAAGCCCATTACGATTACCAAAGAAGGCGAGAAAATCATCAATCAGTTGAAAGTGGTCATAAAGGAATTGGAAAACCTGGATGAGATTTCTAATGACCTGAAAGGAGTAATCAGCGGTAGTTTGAGCATCGGTGTAATCCCGACTGTTGCTCCGTTTTTACTACCTTTATTTTTAAATGAATTTATTCAAAAGAATCCAAAAATTCATTTCGAAATCAGCGAAATTACGACAGAAAAGATCATTAGCGAATTACAAAACAGGACACTGGATATTGGCATTTTATCGACTCCTTTAGAGAACCCGAATTTTATTGAAATCCCTTTATATAATGAGCCATTCCTCCTATATGATCGCGCTGACCGAAGCAAAGGAATGGTCAGGGATATTAATAACATTGACAGCGACCGCTTATGGCTCTTAGATGAAGGGCATTGTATGCGGACACAGGTAGAAGCGATTTGTTCGCTCAAAAAAAGAAGAGCTATTAAATCGAATATGGAATACAAATCAGGAACTATCGACACACTGATGCGATTTGTTAGAAAGAACTATGGGGTCACTTTATTACCTTATTTGTCCACGATCGATTTTTTAGAAGAAGAGGCAGTTTTTCTCAAAAAGTTTAAAGCCCCGGTTCCTGTCAGAGCGATCAGTCTGGTCGTACATAAGCATTTTGTAAAAAAGAAGATCCTGGATTTATTGAAATTGGAGATTTTGAATTGTATCAATCCATTATTACAGCAGAGAAAGGCTGAGGAGAGAATGATTTCTCCAATTTAATTAGGACTTTAGAGAGATGCGAAATGGCAAGACCTTATATCCAAAAAGACAGCGGGATGGAGGAAGATACCTATGAAGCTCATTATTAAAAAAGAAGTGACTTTGACAATAAAACAAGCATATCAACAATTCTGCGAATCCACTCAAAAAATTTATTCGCTAAGGGAAACCCTGAGCATGGCGAGGATCGTATTTGAAGATGAATTCCGGATCACCAATTTTGAAAGGGAAGGTGTTTTTAGTTCAGAAGAAAAACAGCGATTGACAGCGATCCAAACCCGAATTGCCAATCACGAACCGCTCCAGTATATCCTCGGACAGGCTGATTTTTACGGGTTAAAATTTAAAGTAGATAATAGCGTACTGATTCCCAGACCGGAGACAGAGGAGTTGGTACACTGGGTTTTGGAACACGCAAGCTTATCTTTTTTAAATCCGGCGCTCAAAGTGCTGGACATCGGAACCGGAAGCGGATGCATCCCGGTGACGTTAAAAAAACAATCACCCATTCTCGAAGTCCATGCTACTGATTTTAGTGCAGATGTGCTGGCTATTGCCCAATGGAATGCCAAACAAAATGGGGTAGATATTGACTTTTTTGAAAATGATATTTTAAATAAGGAATCCTGGGGGCAATTAGGTAATTACGATTTTATTATTAGCAATCCGCCTTATATTCCCCAACAGGAGGAGGAACTTATGCCGCTGAATGTGAAGGCTTTTGAGCCAAAAATTGCTTTATTTGTTTCGGACGATGACCCATTGATTTTTTATAAAACCATTACAAAATTTGCCGCTACCTATCTTAACGAGAAGGGAAAATTATTTTTTGAAACAAATGAATTTAATGCAAAGGAAGTCGTTCTCATGGTGGAGACAGAAGGCTTCGAAAAAGTGGAACTTATCCAAGACCTGAATGGGAAGGATAGGATGGTGGTGGGAATTAGGAATTAAGAATTAGGAATTAATTGTCGAGAACTCACCCCTCACTTTTCACCCCTCACCCCTGAATTCACCCTCCTGATTTCTTAGTCTTAGCATACCCCTTATCCAGCAAAAGCTGCAATACTTTATCGCGATGATTACCCTGAATCAAAATCTCGCCATCCTTGACTGAACCGCCAACACCGCATTTTGATTTGAGAAAGCTGCCCAACTCTTTTAAGGAAGCTTCAGAACCCTGAAAACCTGCTATCAGTGTAACTTCTTTTCCTTTTCTTTTTTTACGATCAAGGAAGACCCTGAGGCTTTGATCTCCAGGAGGAGAGTCAGACTCCTCCTCTTCTGCACCCTGATTAAAGTCATAATCTGGGTTAGAGGAATAAACTAAATCATCACGGTTTGTCTTCTTTTTGCTCATGTTTTATTTTATTTGAGTGCGTGACCTATTGCAGGAAACTTGATTTAAGCTATTAACTCTTGACTTTCCGCTGGTGCGTTTTAGGACGCGATAAAGGGAAGCCAAAGCCAACTGCTAAAAGCCGCAAAAATGTTACGCACTCATTTTATTTTGGACTTAGCACAGTCAAAGATAGCTGGTTTATAGAAAATTTCAAATTGTGATTGGATAAAAAACCCTCTCCGTCAAAATGTACAGCAAATTCTTCCTCGCAAAAAATTTCAACTTCTTTTGCATTATAATATTCAACAAGACGGCTTTTATGGATGTTTCCGAAGGGAAACCGAATCATGGATAGAAAATACCTGAGTTTATGCGCTTTATTTATAATCACTACATCGAATAAACCATCATCTAATTTCGCTAATGGAGCGATTTTCATACTATAACCAAACATAGTAGCATTGGCGACTTCTACGGTGAGACATTGCCGCTCGATTGTTTTGCCGTCCAGCTTGATGCTATAAGTTTTCAATTTATAGGCAAAGGCTTCCCGGATTGATGTGATCAGATATCCAATAAATCCACGAATCTTGTTGTGCTTGGTTTTATGGGCAATCCAGGCATCAAAGCCTACTCCGGCGACATTGAAAAATTGTTTGTCATTGAGGATACAAGTGTCGATTTTGATGGGTCTGGCAGTATTCAGACTTTTGATAGCACGAGTGATATTGCGGCTATATCCAAGATGTGTAGACAGGCCATTGCCTGAACCCGCAGGGATAATACCTAGTATTTTATTTGTTCCGACGAGTTGCGAGGCAACTTCATTGACCGAGCCGTCACCACCAACAGCGATGATGATATCAAAGTCGTCTTTAACGGCTTGCGCTGAAATTTGTATAGCATGACCAGGGGCAGTGGTATATTCCAGTTGATAGGCAAAGATATTTTTGTCCAGGTGCTTATCCAGGGCTTCCTGAAAATTTTGTTTTTTGCCAATTCCTGCAAAAGGATTTACGATAAATTTTACTCGCTTTTTATTGTTTTCCAGCATGCTTAATTCCTCTGATGATTTTTCTACTCTTTTTTCCTTTTTTTTCCCTTCTTCTTCCAGTCATGGTTCAACATCCTAAGAATCAAAAAACCGAGCCCGTCTTCTCTATGCTCTGAATTAGAAAGGACGATGACGCCTGTTTTTGTTTCTTTTACAAAACCGATAAATGCTCTATGCCCGTTTGTCGAACCGGAGTGCAAGATAACATTATAATACTTTTTGGGTTTAAGAACGTGCCAGCCTTTTGCGATTTTTGTTTCCTTATTCAGTTTGATATCCCCGGTTGGTTGTTGGATATTTTTTAAAGCAGCAGCCAGTGCTGTAGGATCATTGTTTATATTGGCAAGTACAAATTTTACGAGATCATTCATGGAAGATTTGATGCCTTCGGAAGCTGCAAAAGACTGAAACCGTAGGGCAGGAGCAGGATTGCCAACGATTGAAAAACCCTGGGTAGGTATTTTGCTGTTTTCCTGTTCGGGATGGACAAAGGAATCTTCCATTTTTAATGGTTTGAAAAGCTTTTCTACTAATAATTCTTCAAAAGC
>JBLHJZ010000425.1:0-4847 GCA_047619515.1 Saprospiraceae bacterium
TCGTTGATGATTGCGATGCGGCAACTAAATACTACAGAAAAAAAGGGGCCAAGGTTGCCATCAAACCATTCATGGCGGCAAAGAATATTAAGGCTTCTTTTCTATATGCTCCGGATGGGATGTGGGTGGAATTGAAGGAAATCGTAACCAAGAAAGATCGATCCTGATGCTTTTACATTATGTAGATTAAATTATTTAGCGACTATTGCTCTTTAAGGTTAACTGGCAAATCGATTTGCCAGCTAACCTTAAAGAGCAATAGAAGTAAACAAGCCGTTGCATTTCTCTTCCGCAGTATCTCTCCTGCGGGCGTCAGAGAAAGAGCTGCACCTTTTCCCCAAAAAGGGCTGGAGTACATACAAATGCAAACCTCCTGTGATACTTCTGTTACACTTTGCGCCTATCTTTGGGTAATAATTTATTACGCGCAAAATCTAAAATTATGACAGCTCAATTATTCAATCTCCCCTTCGGACAAGTCGATATGATTTCGATGCTTAAGCAAAACATGACTAGCGAAAATGTTCAACTTTATAAAACAAAATCTTTTCTCAAAAATAAATATATCTACCTGCCTCATAAAAAAGCAGATCATATTTTTATTGTAAAAGAGGGTCGGGTAAAAATAGGCGTGCATAGTAATAAGGGTAAAGAAGTCATCAAGAAGATTGCCGTAAAAGGAGAAATATTTGGAGAGTTTTTCCTTATCGGCCAGACCGTCCATCAAGATTATGCGATCACCATGGAAGATACCGAGGTCTATACTTTGAGCATTGTAGAATTGCAGTCACTTATGAAAAACAATCAAGTATTAAATCTTTATCTGATGCAAATATTAGGAAATCGACTGATGGATATGGAACACCGGCTGGAGTCTTTAGTATTCAAAAACTCCCGTAGCAGGATCATTGATTTTTTGGAAAATCTGGTCTACCGAAGAGGCCAGCGAATAGGCTATGAAATGTTGGTCAGACAATTTTTCACTCACCAGGAAATCGCTAACCTGACCGAGACTTCAAGACAAACGGTCACGATGGTTTTGAATGAACTACGCAATAAAAATATCTTGACGTTTAATCGCCGAAGGTTATTGATTCGGAATATGGAATTACTGAGAGCGGAGGTGGCGTAATTCCTTTATTAGTCGAGGCTGTCTTAAAAGTATACTTCTGCTAAAAGTGTCAAAATTGTTGACGCTCAAAAACAGCCACAACTTTCTCTTGGCCTTTTGCACACACTACCTATTCTGAGCCGTAAGCAAAGGAAGCCAAATCAATCACTTCCAAAGGAGTCGTAGTCAAATCTGAACCAGCACCTCTCCATCCAAAACATAGGCCCGAGCCATCCGTCTGGTATTATACGCTAAGGCATAGTCACCATTTTTGTTAATGCCGATCACCCCTCCCAGACCGTTCACTCTCGACTTCAAATATTGAATTCCAGCGGCGGCGGCTTCCATTGCAGAAAGATTTGCGAA
The DNA here is from genome assembly GCA_047619515.1 of Saprospiraceae bacterium. Classification (GTDB taxonomy): domain Bacteria; phylum Bacteroidota; class Bacteroidia; order Chitinophagales; family Saprospiraceae; genus JAHDHW01. The sequence continues at coordinate 1,478 of JBLHJZ010000425.1, forward strand.
CGCATCATTGACCCTTTTACTCAAGACCACTTTCATAATGGGCTCTCCCCAACCGGTAGCAGATACTGCTCCCTGATGATTGTCCGCGTAGGCGCCTGCACCCACAATCGGGCTATCGCCCACACGTCCACGAAGCTTTCGTGCTGTTCCTCCCGTCGAGGTAGCTACCGCCAGATTACCATCTTTGTCCATTGCTACGGCACCGACGGTATCTCTTGGTTCAAATTCGAAAGGATGTTGTGGTTTGAAATCTACTTTGTTTTTTATACTATTAAAAAACTCCAATTCCCGAGCGGTTAATAAAGCTTCTGGAGGTAATTCTTCAAAGCCCATTTTTTTTGCAAAACTTAATGCGCCATTCCCGACCAAAAAACAATGTTCTGTTTGTTCCATTACTTTTCGGGCTACACTTACCGGATGCAATATATTTTGTAAAGCTGCGACGGCCCCGAAATCCAGGCTACGGCCATCCATGATTATTGCATCCAATTCTACTTCTCCTCTTTCGTTTAAAAAAGCGCCTCTTCCTGCATCGAAAGTCGGATCAGCTTCCAATATATTTACCGCATATTCCACTGCATCCAGGGCAGACATTCCTTTCATTAATTTTGGATAAGTTGCTGCTACTGCATTGCTCACCCCTTGTAAATGAGCTTCCACAAATTCATCGGGGATACTCCATGCTCCTCCATGTACGATTAGTTTTGGAATGCTATTCGGCATAATTTATTTCTCTGGTTTGTAAGCTACCGCTTTAATTTCTATCAACAGATTAGGATGCGGTAATTGGTGAACTGCTACGGTCGTCCGTGTCGGACCAGTGTGATCAAAGAAGGTCCCATAGACTTCGTTATAACCTTTGAAGTCTTTCATATCTACCAGAAAAGTGGTGATGTCGATAATATGGGAAAGGTCAGCATCCATACTCTTTAACAGCGCTTCGATGTTTTCGATAAGGGCTTTGGTTTGTAGGCTGATATTCAGTTGCCATTCGCCGTTTTCATCTTTAGTTGCACCAACATGCGTGTTATCTGGTCGGCGACTGCTGGTGCCAGAGACATAGATGAAATCGCCTACTCTTTTTACATGAGGGTAGTTACCTAGGGGCTGGGCTTTATCTGTGAGGACTTTACTTTTCATGTTTATATATTATTGACGAATCATTTTTAGGATCTTAAACTTAAAATTTGTTGCATTACCTCGTCCAGGTTTAATGGTGATGGGTCGGTTTTTCCACAGATTTTCAATAATAACTCGTCTTGTTTTCTACCTAATTTCATAGCGCTGGAATAGGGGAGATCCGGCTGGAAAGTCACCATTGAATATTTGGAATAATAATCTTCGTATTTTTGTTCGAGTTCCATTTCCAGTTTACGCTTTTTGATAAAATCCTGGTCATCTACTTTGTCTTGCATCTCTGTGAAGTTATCAATGGCTAGATCAGCAATTGCATTGGAATTTTCAACCCTGGCATCTTGAAAGGCATTAAAAATTTTCAACCAGTCTCCTTCTTGCTGATCGAGGATTTCATCAAAAACTGAGACATCTTCAAAGGCCGCATTCATCCCTTGTCCGTAAAAGGGTACAATCGCATGAGCGGCATCACCCATGATCAAAGCCTTGCCATAGGCCTGCCAGGGATAGCATTTGATCGTCCCCAGTGTGCCGACTGGGTTTTCAAAATACTCCTCCATATAATGGGGCATATAAGGAATCAGCGTTGGGAATTCTTTTTCAAAAAAGGCTTTTACTTTTTCTTTGGTATTAAGGTTGTTAAAACCATTTTCTCCTTCGAATGGGTGAAACATGGTCACGGTAAAACTACCGTCAAGATTCGGCAGGGCGATGATCATAAAACTTCCTCTCGGCCAAATATGCAAGGCATTCTTTTCAATCTGCCAACCGCCATTCTTTGCAGGAGGGATACTCAGCTCTTTATATCCGTGTCGAAGAAAATTTTGAGAAAAATTAAAAAGCAATTGCGTGGTTTGGTTCATCATACTTCTTCTCACCGATGATCCGGCGCCGTCTGTACCTATAATAATTGCACTTTCTTCTTCCCGTACTTCTCCGGTTTTTAGATTTTTAAAGGTTGCTTTGGCATTTTCCAAATCCACGGATTCACATTTGCTATTAAAAAACACGGTGACATCATCAAACTCATCCGCGGCATTCAGCAAAGCGATGTTGAGCCCGCCTCTTGATACAGAGTTGATGTAATCACTTGCTCTTCCGCTATAAGGAGAGAGGAAAGATTCGCCTTCGACCGGATGGATCATTCGCCCTTTCATCGGGATGCATTCTTTTAAAATTTGTTCTTTGATCCCTACTTTTTCCAAGGCTTTTAATCCTCTCGAGGAGAGTGCCAAATTGATAGAACGGCCTGCGTCAACGTGTTCCAGTCGCATATCTCCTTGTCGCTCGTACAGGGCAACTTTGTATCCTCGTTGGGCTAGTCGTAGTCCAAGTAGTGTTCCGCAGAGACCTGCGCCGACGATTATTATTTTGTCTTTTTTCATGTTCTAAAATCTTTGAGTGCGCTGTGCTTTTTTTGTACGCTCTGTTTCCTAAGTGCATCGTGTAATAATTAACTATGCATTCCTCTCGCACACCCTGACCCTAAAGGGAACCTCTCCCTGGCGGGTATGGCCTCCTTTAGGACTGAGGTGCGGGTGGACAGATATGAAGAAACTTATTACACACTGTACTAAATTGCTTGTTTTAAAATATCAACAAACCGATATACATCCTCAAAGGAATTATATAAAGGCACCGGTGCTACCCTGATCACATCCGGCTCCCGCCAGTCTGCAATTACTCCCATTTCAGTGATTTTATTATAAATCGTTTTATCAGCATCTTTGACTTGAATAGATAATTGGCTACCTCGTTGAGTCGGATCCTTTGGCGTGATAATCTCAATTTTATTGCCGGTCATTCCGTTAATTAGAAACTCCAAATAGTCGGTAAGTGTTTTCGATTTTTCAAAAATATTTTCCATACCGGCATCCATAAAGACTTCCAGAGATGCTTTTATTGCAGCCATTGATAAAATTGGCGGGTTACTTAATTGCCAGGCTTCCACTCCTGGAATCGGATCAAAAGCATCTCGCATTCCAAAGCGTGTTTCTTTGTTGTGTCCCCACCAGCCTGTAAACCGGGGCAGGCTTTTATCGTCCGCATGCCGCTCATGTACGAAGCAGCCACCGAGACTTCCAGGGCCGGAGTTGATGTATTTATAATTACACCATACTGCAAAGTCTGCTCCGCTATCGTGTAAATCGAGATTGACATTTCCGGCACCATGCGCACAGTCAAAACCAACCATACATCCTTTGGCATGTCCGAGTTCGGTGATTTTTTTCATGTC
>JBLHJZ010000426.1:0-4836 GCA_047619515.1 Saprospiraceae bacterium
TTCCATCAATGGTAACTGCTGTAGCATTGGTTAAAGTAACTGCGACCTCTCCAATTCCCGGTTCGCCATCATCCTGAATACCGTCTGCATTGGTATCCAGCCAAATAAAATCTCCGATAACACCCGAAGGTTGATAACCGAAATTCACACCCATGAAGTTGGTGGAATAATTCAATGTAATATCTGTCATTTCATCATCGCAGGAAGGTAGTCCGGGGTAAGTCGTACTCACACAAGTTTCACCATCCCGGTCCGGGTCAGCTGTTTGAGCTCCCAAAGAAGCCGCATCCACCGCCACGGTATAATCATCTGGCACTAAGCCAGTGAACAAATAAGCTCCGGTAGCATCAGTGACAGCAGTTTGCAAAGCGGAACCTGAATTACAGGTTCCCGAGGCTGTATCACAGAGATAAACAGTGACTCCTTCGATTCCTGTTTCCGTCCAGTCTTGTGCACCGTTTCCATTGGCATCAAAGAAAACGGTACTTCCGATAGCGCCTAGTTTTGCAAAACCAAAATCTAAATCGTCTGTGCAATTGCTGCAAGCTATACTATTAATACTGGTAACATCTCCACCAGAAATAGTCATGTCATAACTTGAACCATTCGTAGAAACGGATGTATTTCCAAAAGCATCTTTTGGAATATCGGTATCGGCCGTACTCACTTTTACCTGATAATCACCATCTGGTAAATTTGCAAAAGTATAATTCCCGGCTACATCAGAAATGGTGGTCATCGCCAATTCGTAGGTACCATTTCCATCAGTATCTGCCCACAACTCTACGGTTACGTTTGTAATAATACTTTCAGCTAAAAGTATTGAATCGCCATTCGAATCTTGCCAAACAGTACTTGAAATACTTGCTCCTCCTTTAGGCTGGTATCCAAAATCAATAGCAGTATAAGAACTTGTCCCATCGGTAGTTACGGAGCCCAAAGCATCGCAAGTCGTACAAGTCACTCCTGACTCATCAGGATCTGCAGTGAGACTTGTAAAAGAAGGTAAAGTCGTTTCCTCTATTTCTACGATATAATTTCCTGCAGGAATATTGGTAAAACTATATCCCGTTCCCGTTGTCGTTGTTGTTGCTACCAAAGCATCGGTGCTCGAATCAATCAAGCCATCATTATTGGTATCTTCATAGAGGTTGACCGTTATGCCAACTAAATTAGTTTCTCCGGCATCCTGAATTCCATCTCCATTCCAATCCATATAAACTGCCTCGCTGATCGTCGAACTACCGGTATGATTAAATCCAAAATCATTACTGGCAGAAGCTTCTCCTGCAACCAGCGTTTTTGAAATAGCATTATTTACACTCGCGTCAGACTCTGCAGTTTCAAGCCAGGAACCTCCGGCAGGTAAAGATGCTGTACTCACGGTAAGGGTGTAAGCTGTTCCTGCGGCCAAATTTTCAAAAACATAATTGCCATCTGCATCAGTTATTGCAGTCGGGCAATCCACGCCAGGGGTACAACCGGCATGCTGTAATTCTACCGATACAGTACTTACTCCTATTTCGCCTTCCTCCTGAGCACCATTATTATTACTATCCTCCCAAACGGTTCCTTGAATAGCAGGATTGGCAGTGTATCCAAAACTTATATTGGTAAAATCATTTCCACTGATAATTTCTGCAACGGCATTGACATTTGATGCCGGGTTTTTCCACAAAGCATCGCAAGGACTGCATAGCCCTGAAGTATTGTCAGCATCTCCTGTTTGAGTAATCGTGCCTGGAATGGTCGTATTATCCACTTCAGCATAATAGTATCCGTCTAATAATCCAACAAAAGAATAATCGCCGTTAGTATCAGTTTCGGTGGAATCTAATTTTGTCCAGGTACCACCATTAAAAGAACAAGTTTTATTAGTGTTCCCAATCGTGACAGAAGTAAATACATCACCTGTGGCGTCATCTACACAACCATATAAATTCATGGTCACTCCTGACAAAAACAAATCTGCTCCTTCATACCCCGCTGTTGCTATCCACCCTGAGCTTCCACCTGAGCCTTCACTCCAGGCAGTCCCGCTGATAGACCCTGTATTTACAATTAGCACAGCAGCAGCATCTGTTCCATCATTGGCCGCCGAGCCATCCAGGAAAGTTGCCCCGGTAACAGTGGCAGTATTGATTGTTGAAGCAGCGGCAACCAGCGGATTAAAATAAACGGTAATTATGCCTGTTTCTCCCGGCGTCAAACTCATCGCATTATTCCAGGTCAAACTACCCGAAGCAACTACATCCGGCTCAATAGAAGCAGAAACATATTCTAATTTAGTAGCATCGTAAGTATCTACAAGTGGGGTACTATTGATAAGTGCATTATCATCATAGGTTCTTGTGGTAATACAATCTGAAGTATTTCCGCTATTTACATTTATACCAATGGCATCAATATATAAGATAGAAGCATCTCCTTGATTGATTTTACCTGTTATTAATTTTACGCTAAACCCTGTTTGAAAATCGGCCCAGGTCCAGGTTTTTGCAGCAGAAATATCTAATTTTAGTTCTCCAACATTTCCGGCACCAACAAAAGCATTCAATTCATTTGTAGTAATAGCATAGGGGTACATGGTACCTCCTGCCGTAATTTCTACATTGGCAACATCATTTGATAAAGCCGCACTTAGATAAATTTGAAATACTGCCTCTACCGAAGTGATGGTACAACTGTAAGTATCGAAACCAAACCCAGTGGCATCCACATTAAAATTACCACTAGCGGTATATGATTTAGAGGCATATATACCATCTGGGCCATTTGCAGATAAAGCATTTGCAAAGTTGTCAAAATCAGAAGTGCCATTATCTGTAGCTCCCCAGGCGGTAAGGACATCTGGATTCGTATTATAACTATTATTGGTCAAACTAATATTATAGGAAATCAAATTATCCTCATAAACTGTTGCGCCATCATTGGAAGTTTTAGAGACCGTCAAGGCTGGTATAAACCCAAAATCCGAATCCGTTGTCGTTACTGCAATTCCTACAACACTTGCCGTATCCAATTCAATCAGCATATTATTTTCAGTATCCAAAATCCAACCCGTACACACACTTCCATCACAAGTCGCTGCGGATAAATCAGTGTTCACTACTACTTCGAAAAGCCCATCAGGGAGATTGGCGAAAGTGTAATTTCCACTTCCATCTGCCGTCGTGGATGCTATTAAAACATCCCCTGTTCCATTTTCATCGCTATCTAAATAAAGACTTACGGAAATGGCATTTAAACCTGTTTCTTCTCCATCTCCGGTATTATGAATTTTGTTTCCATTATTTGCACCAGCACCATCATCTTCGAAAACAGTCCCGCTGATCGAATTCACGCCTTGTACCAAAACAGTATGTGGGTCTGTTAAAAATGCAGCGCCTCCTCCAAGAGCAACAGATCCGTTATTTGTAACTGTTGGATCGGTATAGCCAGATGGAATCGTGGTTTGGAAAGTAACATCAACCACTTCCGTATCAGGAATCACATCGCTCATCCACCATTGTATATTGGTGACATCCGAAGCCGTTGGAGGTTCGGTAGAAGTCCAGGCCGTTCCTCCATCTGTAGAATATAAAATAGTGGCAGTAATGCCTGATGGTAAAGTATTATTTAAAGCGGCTGAACCGGCTACATATTCTGTTCCTGTGGGGATATCTGTTGCCATCACTACCGGCATTCCATATGCTAAAGTACCCAAATCACCTCCTGTATTATTGGTTAGGGTGACATTAAATTCAACGCTTGTATTAACAGGTGAGCTATTTACACCAGTATCATCCAAAGTCACATTTGGAAGCGAAGAAGTCAAAGAAGGAATAAAAGTACCGTAGTCTCCGTTAAATTTTTCATTCTCTGAACCTGAAGCGACTTCCTGATAAGGTGTCAAGTTTGAAGAGCAAGGGCCATTGAGTGCGACAAATTCATAATAGACCAAGCCAACTGCTCCGTTATTATCTTGAGGTAAGTTTGGGAAATAGGTTTGATCTTCAAAAGGATATAAAACTTCTGTCCCATCTGTTTTTTTAACGATGACCAAGCCATAAGTTTTCACCAATCGAAAACAATCCGGATCATAGCTATCCGGGTCGCCTACGGGTTGCATAAAGACATTATAATCCGGCAGGTAATCCCCGTCATTATCAAATCCTTTGTTCACTCTTCCGAGATCAAACCAGAGTCCGTCCAATTGGATGGTACTTCCGAGGCTACCTCCGGTTTGAGGACTCCAACCCAAGAGACCTTCGATAGCATCCAAATATTCCTGAGGGACTTTGTTGGTTCCGTTGGGCCAGATTTTGTTTGCCATCGCAGATATTTCGCTACGCATATATGCCTGATTGGTCTCATTGACTGCAAGCGGAGTCCCATTATCATTTGCTGTTGCCCAAATACCATATTCCAGCCAGAGGTCATCCACTGGTTTTGAACCACCAGTAATGCTATTTCCACTAGCATCCAAATTAGGATATTCTATCAGCCAATATTGCATCACACATTCTCCGGCTGCCAAGGTTTTGATATAGCGAGTAGCATCTGCTGTATTGCCGGAATGGGTAAAAGAAAAAGTGCCCCCATAGGTGGATTCTGCCACTGTCCGTTCTCTATAAATTCCAGGTGTCGTTGGCAATACTGAATAATCTCCGATATTAATAAATACTTCCGACATATCATCGCCCCCATTATTACAAATCTCCACCCCAAAATGTACGGCTTTCGGAGCATAAGTTGAGGGAGATTCGACATTGGAATCCACAATGAGATTTGGAGCTGCAACGACTGACATGCTGAGATCGCCGTGAGTGGTTTGTGCCGATAGAAAAGTGCCTG
>JBLHJZ010000427.1:0-4830 GCA_047619515.1 Saprospiraceae bacterium
TTCAATCTTTTGACCCTGCTGTCATGATCGAATTGAATAAACAGGCACCACAAGTCACTAATGCTTTTCTGGTTGAAAATATGGAAGGCTTCGAAGCTAATATGGCCAAACTCGATTTCACACCGGATATTTATAGCCCCTATTACAAATTTATTGATACCATACTCGTTACAACAGTTCATGCAAAAAACATGAAACTCATACCCTGGACAGTCAATGATACCGAAGAAATGAAAAAGCTGATTGATCTTGGAGTCGATGGGATCATTACGGATTACCCCGATCGGATTGCCTTAATTAATGAAGAAAATTAGAAGGGGTCAATGGTGAAAGGTCAATAGCATAGCCACTGACCTCTCACCCCTCACCTCTGTACTATTGTATTGCTATTTTTCCAAAGTAAGAATGTTCCGGAGTCACTACCTGAACCATATAGATTCCTTTTGCCAGGTAAGCTAAATTCAAATCCTGGGTGTATTGACCATTGATAGTTCCAATCTTTTGCGTATAAACCGCCTTTCCGGCAAGATCCGTTATCCTAAGATCTACTTCAGTATTTTGATTAAAATCCAGCCTAAGGCTAAGCTGTCCATCCGTTGGATTGGGGAATAATTGTATTGCTCGACTGTCTTCAATATTATAGGTGGACGTAAGGATAGTCACTTCAACCGGAATACGATCGCTAATACAGTAGACAGAAGAAGGTTGAATTTCCCAATCATAGAAGTAATAATAACGAGTAGCACCAACGGTAGGGCCGGTGACCTCCATTAAATCCTCAATTTGATACTCAGGATAATTGACGCCACTCTGTGAACGTTGTAATCTTGGGCTAGGGAATCCAAGCACCGTATTATTCTGGTTGGTGTTGGTAGTCATCTGGTAAACATCCCCTACAGGAACATCGAAGCCCAGATCTACCCGGATACCATTCGCATCTGTCACCGGAATGTTGATTAATTTTGATGCGATTACGTCACCACTACTATTTCTTACTTCGATTATTCGCTCGCCTTCCGTATCCGTATACACTAGCACAGAATTGATAGTAACTGGAGCCATCACATTAAATAATAGACCCGCATTAGTTTGATTGCTAGCATAAGGATTGCTTCCCTCGTACATTTCCATACCTGTATTTTCAGTAGGACTAGCATATTCTATCAAGTCCTCTACCCAGAAAGTAGTTGGCACTTCCACTAATGGTATTTCTATCGTATTACCTTCTCCGAGGAAGGTTCCCCCGATTTCGGCATCATACCATTGAGGATTATCCCCGGAAGCGTTCAAAGTAACCGGTCCGGCAAGCACTGCAACGTCATCCGCTAAAGGATTGTCAGCATCTAATACCGTTATGATAAATGACTCCGATTCGTTTGCTGAACAAAGACCTTCGGTCGATACAAAATATTCCCCCGATGAAGTCACCGTGACACTTTGAGTAGTATCGCCATTCGACCAACTATAACTTACAGCCTCTGAAGAAGTCAACGTAACGGATTCTCCGACACAAAAGTCCAGGTCGCCTTCTACTGCTACAGAAGGAGTCTCATCCGGTTCGAATTGAATAGCAATATTTTGAGAGATCCCAAAACAACCGGTGGTCAAATCTTCTACGACCACGTTATAATTCCCTGAATTTCCAGCCTCAACCATTGCACTGGTATTTCCATTATTCCAGATATAATTATACCCGGCAGGAGCAGTAAGTCCAACGGTCTGACCTTCACAAATTATAGTATTGCCATCCGCTGCGATCTCTATGGTAAAAGGAGTACAGCTACTTTCTTCGATAGTAAGATATTCATTGATGTTTGGGTTTTCAATGACATCGATGACTCCTGAAGGCCATTTAACGATGACATAATCAATAGCGGTATCGTCGCCCAGGCCAAAGCTCTGCTTAAAAGAATTCGTTATACCATAACTCTCTCCTGCCCGTACATCTCGTATTTGTACACCCCATGAGCCATAGATTTCAATTCTGGCACCGATAGCATTTCTATTACTGATATTACCTACCAAGTCAACGCCAAACCAATTATTATCATTTGCATCATTCATCCAGATCACATCATCAATGTTTGACGGGTTGGTATAAATACCGGCATAGCCTGCATAAATGTCAACAAAGCCATCATTATTCAAATCTCCAAAAGCAAAAGATTCTATCTGGTTATTATCAAAAAGTCCGGTGATTTCAGTAAAGGTCTTATCGCCATTGTTTTTATACAAATGATGCTGGCTTCCTGAAACCAGAATATCCATGAAGCCATCATTATCAAAATCTCTCATCACTCCCTGAATTGGAAAACTAGTAGTGGTGATTCCAATATTCTGATTAGTAGAAATATCTCTAAAATGACCGGAGCCATCATTTTCCATTAACATGTTTGCAAAGTCATGATTGGTGATAAAAATATCCATATCTCCATCATTATCAATATCATTAAAATCTGAGGTCCAGGACTGCCAACCGATTTTAAGACCAAAATCTTCAGCACGCTCCGTATAATTATTATTGCCATCATTTACAAAGAGAGCATTGATACGACGAGGATCAGAAGAACTACTTACTCCCTGACGACATTTGGCAATATACAGATCGATATCTCCGTCATTATCAAAATCCGTCCATAGACTCCCATAATTTCCGGAATTATCAGACACAGGAGTCGTAGTCATATCTATCAAGCCATCCGCCTCGAAAAAGGTACCATCCCCATTATTTGACCAGATTCGACTTTCTGCATTATCATTACAAGCAAAAATGTCTAAAAGTCCATCATTATTGATGTCAACAAAATTAGAGCCTTGCGCGAAAAAACTAGGCCCAGGCAAAGTACTGTGCGTATAAGAAGTACCGTCAGGGCTCGCCACTACTAATTTAGTGTAATTGTAATCCCCTCCAATTACATCATTATAGCCATCATTATTGATATCTCCGGCAGCCATAGCCCATTGACTTTCACCAGAAATACTCCCATAAGTGTATGGGGCAAACATACTATCAGGCACTTGGTATTCAATGGTCATTATTTTACCTTGCGAAAGACGGAGAATATCATCCAGCTTGTCATTATTCATATCTACCACTCCGATTGCAACACCACTATGCCAGTCCGAACTAGTCAATAAAGCATTTGAATTGGTAAAAGATATCTGTGCACTGATTTGCCAGCTTCCCAGCAGTAAGGCAACAACTAAAAGAGTATTAAGGCTGTTCTTGTAGATTTTTTCCATTACTATGAGTTATTTTCTAAAAATGATAAAATAGATACTTTAAAGATAAAGATATATTTCCTCAAAATTGGTGTTTCGGGATATAAAGGAACTTGATTTGTCAAAAAGTTAACAGAACAAATGGTTATTTTGTTGATTTTAATAAATTAACAGGAGTCATCCTGAGTCACGGGTTCAGTCCAGTAGCGTTCTGATATTGAGTATCTTTCTATTCATCAAGACAGGCCTAACGGCACTCAGCCCCGGTTTATTTATCGGGGCGATCCAAGATAAAGTCTCGATGGAACAAAAAAGTGCCGTCAGGCCTACCTTGATGCATGGAATAGGTACTCCATATGTATCCCTTGCTTCGGATTTGAACTAGCGATTCGCAGAAGTTCTTTTAAAAATACCGCCATTAGCTTAATAAATATCAGACTTTTTTCTATTTTCATGTCAAATTCGTATCTTAACAATTAATATTAATATTTAACTTAATGAGTATTCAAATGAAAATCATCTTTTACCTCTTTATTATCGGAGCATTAGCGATTGCCTGCCAACCAAATGAAATTGCAAATACCAAACAGGCTACCAACCTAGAGACCCCGGGTAACCAGAATGTACACGGAGTAGACGGCTATGACAGTACCTCTGTTTTTCACGTAGCAGAATTTCCGTCTTTTATTGTTGATACGCTTACCGATGAAATGGGTATGCCAAAAAGCAATGTAGCTATGGATATGTTTGGCTACAAAATCTTCGTCACTGATGCAGCGGTACAATGTCTAAGAATCAAAAAGGAGGATTACGAAAATTACCAAATCCCCGCTACTGCTTTTGATGCCTGTGGGGGTTGGTGGGCCGGAGGCGGAGAGTATTTTTATATTATTAAAAATGACGACGTAAAATACTACACGGTTATGCAAGCCAAAGTGTCCGAGGAACAGGAAGGTCCCATCTATGATTATCAGAGTATTATGAATTTCACAAAAGGGAATAAATAGAGCTCGCGGTGTTAGAAAGGAGCCAACATGCTTCATCCCGAATATTCGAAATGATAGATTATTTATTTTATGCCGCTGAAGGACGCTGATTAATATGTTGAAATTATGCTTTTATTAGCGCCTTCAGCGTTAATCGACATAAAAAATCATATACACCAGCGTCCCTGCTGGCACAGAACGTGTCCGTATGGACCGGCGAGGCAGGTTTCTGCGTCAAAGAAAAAAATCGGGATGACTCCTGTTCACCCCTTGACCCCTTTATTTCTGAATAACCAACTTCCGAACAGCGCTACCCTCTTCCGTTTTTATCACCAAAAAGTAAGCCCCTGCTGCCTGATCAGTTATTCCAATATCCAGCCTTAAATCATTAGTAGCGAAAATATTGGAATATACCCGCTGCCCCAGTATATTGTAAATCTCAACCATCCCTTCTTTAAAAGCTGAAAACTCCGCATTTAATACAAAATTTCCAATGGATGGATTAGGCGAGATAGTAAGACTTTCCAAACCTGGTAATTCATCCAAAGCAGTGACGCCAATCAGTACAGATGACATGGCCTCACAGCCGTTCCCATCAGTTACGGTCACCGTGTAACTTCCT
>JBLHJZ010000428.1:0-4829 GCA_047619515.1 Saprospiraceae bacterium
CTTTTCTTGAGATTTCCAGTCGTGGTTTTCTAAAAGGAATCAACGATAAAATCATCTTGGATTTTAAATCTTATATCGAAGGCCGTGGTGGTATTGAAATAAAGTACCTGAAGAAAATATATTTCGACTTATTAGAAGAGCTGGATCTTTCTTTTGAATACGACAAGAAAAACAAACACTTTTTTATCGAAGGGCATGGCGTCTACGAGTTATTGAAAAACGAAGCGGGAATCCACCTTTTCTATGTTCCCTATTCTACCCCTATACCAATCGGTGTCTCTCTTAGAAAAGCGGAAAATAAACCTACCCGAAATTTAAAAAATAAAGTGATCCGCCTATATGATCAAAATGCTACGCTAACTGACCTGAGATCCGGATTCACCAATGCCATCGCTATCACTCCCGGAGAATTTAAACTGCTGCTTTATGCTGGTATTCATGATCAAAGGTAAGCGGCGGCGTGATCGTAAGAAGAGCTCGCTTGTTAGGTGGTGGTCGCTAAGCTTGTGACTAGGTGATCGGCTACGCCTTGTGATTGGGTGATCGCTACGCTTGTGATTGGGTGATCGGCTACGCCTTGTGAGGTCATTTCGGAGCGATCTCACAAGACCGTAGGTCGATCACAAGGGCGCAGCCCAATCACAAGCGTAGCGATCACCATCTCACAAGCGAAGCGATCAACCTTTCGAGCTTGAACTTTTCTTGCGATGCCCATAAACTAAAAGCCCTAATATTTGTTTAGACTTAGTATAAATAGTACTTTTGCACGAAATGGTGAATCCGAAGATATCCAAATCCTAAGGTACTGTTTTACAATTTTTTAAACATAAAAAATAGCAACATATATAATGGCGAAAGTCAAATTTACTTTTGAAAATAAAAGCATAGAACCGGTTATTGTATCGAATGCAGAGGAGGGATATTCTCTTTTGGAAATTGCCGAAGACAATGGTGTCCACCTCAATCATAACTGCGGCGGGGTTTGTGCCTGCTCCACCTGTCATATTTATATAGAAAAAGGAGAAGAAAGCCTGGAAGAGATTTCAGATAAGGAAGAGGACTTCATTGACCGAGCCATAAATCCTAAGGTGGAAAGCCGATTGGGCTGCCAGTGTGTGATCCTGAATGAAGATGCTGAGATCGAGGTTCAAATTCCGGATCAGTCGGGGATTATTGGGCATGAGCACTGATATTCAGGGGTGAGGAGTGAAGGAGTGAGAGGTGAGGGGGACTTGGTGAGAGGTGAGGGGGAACTGAAAGCCGAATACCGAATAAAACCCCACTATTTCAATTATTAATTTTTCAAGTATAAATATAAAAAATGGGATTCAAAGATATAGATGATTTTCCGATTAACTGGGCAGACCATGAGGATATAGCCATGAAGTTATATGATCGTTTTGGAGATGATTTTACGGAAGGAAAAATCTACCGCACACGATTTACGGACTTGCTGGACTGGATTCTTGAAATCCCCAGCTTCGAAGGAAAAAAAGAAGACTCCAATGAAAGTCACCTTGAGCAGATCCAGGCAAAATGGGTCTATGAATGGAGAGACAATCAATGACAGGGGTGAGGAGTAAGGGGTGAGCGATTAGTTCCTCGCTCCTCACTCCTCATCCATCACTCCTGATATTATGAATTATCTGGAAAAATTTCGACACATTCACACCTTTATTTTCGACGTTGATGGCGTGATGACCAACAACGACCTGATCGTAATGGAAAATGGCAGACTCCTGCGAACGATGAATACCCGAGATGGTTATGCGCTTAAAACAGCAGTCCAAGCTGGATATCGTGTAGCTGTGATCACTGGCGGAAAATCAAGCGGCGTGGCAGTACGACTGGAAGCATTAGGGATTACAGATATTTACAAAGGAGTAGAGGATAAGCTCGATGCATTTGAAGAATATATCGAAACCTATAATATCGACACTGCCGGCGTATTGTATATGGGTGATGACATCCCCGATTACTTGCCCATGAGAAGAGTGGGATTGCCCGCCTGTCCAGCCGATGCAACCGTTGAGATCGTCAGTATCAGCCAGTATATTTCTCCACTTAATGGTGGCGCAGGTTGTGTCAGGGATGTGATCGAAAAAGTATTAAAGCTTCAGGGAAAATGGATGATTGATCCTGACCAGAAAGAAGCTAACTCCCTTTCTGACCAATCTAATTCCTAAAAATTGGCTTTCCTAAAGCTCATCCGATATCCGAATTTAGGGATTGTGGTACTCACCCAATTTCTTTTCTATCGATTTATTCAGCAAGTCTTTATTGAAAATGACATAAAAGCTGTTTTAGATTTACCGCATTTCTCCTTATTGGTTTTGACGACCGTCTGTATCGCCGCATCGGGTTATATTATCAATGATATTATGGATTATCAGATTGACCTGATCAATAAACCGGAGCGCATGGTGATCGGCAAAGCAATCCCTATCGAAAAGGCAAAGCAATTATATGCTATCATTATCCTTTCAGGAGCGATCATTGCCCTCTACCTGGCCTGGTATGTACAAAACTTCAATCTGTTCCTGATCTATCCGGTTGCTGTTTTTATCATGTGGTATTATTCCAGGAGTCTGAAGAAAAAACCGCTAAGCGGCAATATCATTATTGCCCTGTTTTCGGCCTTTGTCGCAGGGATCGTCTGGTTTGCAGAGCGGGAAGGTTTTTCGAATCTGACTTCCCTTCAAGGTATTCAGATGAGAAACCTGTTTCAATTCTACATGGTCTTTGCTTTTTGTGCCAGCCTCTTTCGGGAAGTGATCAAGGACATAGAAGACTATAAAGGGGATATTGATAATGGTTGTAAAACGCTGCCAATTGTTGTGGGCATCGATACTGCCAGAAGGATTACTTATGGCTTTGGACTTTTATTACTGGGAAGTATACTCTATTGGTTGCTGAGTCAATGGCAGGAGCTGAGCATTCTGCTTTTATTGATGACTTTTATTTTATTAGTGGCTCCTACCCTATTTGTGATTTGGAAATTCTATCAATCCACAACTAAAAAAGATTATCACCAGGCCAGCCAGATTGCAAAATGGGTAATGGTCGCAGGTTTATTGTATTTGCTGCTGTTTTTGGTTTTTTAGTAAAAATACGCTACTTATTCCGCGCTAATGGTTTTTGCGAAAAAAAAACATAATTAGCGAAATTCGAAATAATCCGTGTCAAAATTTTGTGCTAAGCAAATCAAAGTAAGGGACACAAATTTTCGCGGATTCCGCGAATTTCTATGAATCCGCTTTCAGCTAATTCTCAAAGAACAGTTTGTGAATAGCTACAAATACTTTAATAATCTCGGCGCCCTCTGGGCTTCTTAGTGAACTTTGTGCGCTAGGCTAAACCCAAGGGGTTTTGAAAACCCCTTGGGTTTGTCCAAGGAGATAGGCTCAAAAGTGGCTTCAGAAAAAAAGGTAAAAGATCGTACTTTTGAACAGCCTACGCCAAGGGTCTCGATCTTTTGTATCTTCTCTCTATCATATTTTTTAACCGCAAAAAGCGCTGAGAAAACGCTGAGAAAAAATAACTTTGCGGACTTTGTATAAAAAAAACAAAACATGAAATTTCCAAAAATAATCCTGGCCTCCAAATCTCCAAGAAGGAGTCAATTACTCGAACAAGCCGGGTTCGATTTTAAAGTAAAAACCACGGAGGTGGAAGAAGATTACCCCGCTGATCTTGCTCCCCAAAAAGTAGCGGAATTTTTAGCTTGTAAAAAAGCCCGGGCTTCATTTCATTTTATTGAAAATGAAGAGGTTATTCTGGCTGCAGATAGTATCGTCCTCCTCGATAATATCATTTATGAAAAACCAAAAGACCATAAAGATGCAGTCCGGATATTAAAAGCATTGAGTGGGAATGTCCATGAGGTCATCACAGGGGTATGTTTGCTTTCCAAAAATAAAGAAAGATCTTTCTCGGGATTCTCTCAGGTGCATTTTGATGACTTGACGGAGGAAGAAATAGATTATTATATCAAGACCTGTCAGCCTTTTGATAAAGCCGGTGCCTATGGCGTACAGGAATGGATCGGGCTTTGTAAAATCCGAAAAATCGAAGGTACTTATGCTAATATTATGGGATTGCCGGTTGATTTGGTGTATAAGGAAATGGGGAGAATGTAGATTTTGGATTTTGGATTTTCTGCCTACAACGAATTGCGGTGATTGTCTTTTGAATACTTTAGCATTCATCAAAATCGGTGAAATTTATAATTTTCTTTATTTTTCAGCCACGGATTACATGGATTTGCACAGATTATTTTTAAATAATCATCAATAATCCGTGCAAATCCGTGTAATCCGTGGCATATTTATTTTTTGAGTGCGTTCCCTGCAAAACGTTACAATTAGAGGATTTTGGATTTAAAATTTTATTTTTCAGGTTAGCAGAGCATAGCGGGTCGCGCCTATTTATTCTATAACAAAACATTCCTGTTTAAAACGATAATTTCTTGCTCCCCTTTCTAGTAAAAATCCCCGAAAATTAATACCTTTAGCTACCCTCTAATGTGTGTCGCTTTAATTAAAGGTTGATGTCTTTGGTATTTTAGTAACGAAGGCACCAGTCAACCCCACTTTTTTTATTGCAAAAAACAAAAACTATCATGCGAATATCTTTACTCACGCTGTTTTTATTTCTCTCAGCTATTGCTTTTACTCAAATAAACGATTGCGTCGATGCGCTCGTAATTTGTAGTAATGATAATGTTGCTTTCAATCCTGACGGAGCCGGAATAGACGATTATGCAGATCCTGATAATGACCCTGGCTGTATTGTCGCCCTGGAATCCAATTCTGCCTGGTATTATTTTG
>JBLHJZ010000429.1:0-4827 GCA_047619515.1 Saprospiraceae bacterium
CCGTGTTAGCCAATCATTTTGGTAAAAACTATTCCGATAGTAAAGGCGCAGGTGCTGCTGGTGGCCTGGGTGCCGGAGCGATGGCTTTCCTGGAGGCGAAACTTTGCAGTGGGATTGATTTTGTACTAGATTATACTGACTTTGAAAAGGCGCTGGCGGCAGCGGATCTGGTGATTACAGGGGAAGGTAAAATAGATGAGCAGACCCTTCATGGGAAATTAATTTACGGAATTACCCGACGAGCCACAAAATTTAATGTCCCGGTGATAGCGTTCTGCGGATCTTTGCAAGCAAGTAAAGCGCAGATAAAAGCTATTGGTCTACAGAATGCTTATCAAATATCAGATCCATCTTTGAGCTTAAAAGAAGCAATCGCAAGTACGGCAATGAATTTAGAGTGTACTGCTATTCATGTCCTACAGGAATTTTTGAGAGCAAACTAATTGAAAGAGAAATCAGAGTACCAAACACCTATTTATACACATAATTCTTTTGCAAAATAAAATTAAAAGTCACCGCAATAATTACCGCTACGATCATCTTTGACCAGACATAATGAAATTCAAAGTATTCTGTCAAAAAATAAACGCCGGCAGTATTCAAGATCAAACTTCCGAGAGATACCAAAATATACCGGAATGCCTGGGTCTGAATCTTCTGGTGTTGAGCATCAAAAACCCAATATCGGCCCAGCAAAAAATTGGTGATCGCTCCAAGTGCAGCCCCTATGGCATTGGAAACCCAATATAAAACCCCAAGCACTTCTGTGAAAAAAATCGTTGCTAAAAAATCCACCGCGGTACCAACGATAGCAGCACCCTGCGCCCAGAAGAAGAGCTTGCCAAGGGAACGTTTATTATCAGGTGAGTTTTCTTTTTCCATAAAAATTTGTTTTACCACAATAGATCACGATGGCGGCTATCACATAATTCACTTAACTATGAGGTCTATGTGAAATTTTCTATGTGATCTATGTGGTTAAAAACATATAAACCTGCAAAACAACATTCGCATAAACCCCGGCCAGCACATCATCCAACATAACCCCCCAGCCGCCTTTAATGTTTTCCAACTTGCGGATACCCAGAGGCTTCCAGATATCAAAAATTCTAAATAGCACAAAGCCGGCAAGGAGATAATAAATACTGACTGGTATAAAAAGTATACTGATCCAGATTCCTATAGCTTCATCAATCACGATTTTAGAAGGATCCTTCCCCCACGCTGGTTCCAGTTGATCCGTACAATAAACCCCAATAAAAAAAGTAACGATCACTACCCAAACCAGTGGCCATCCATAAACAAGCAATCCAGGATCAAGGTATTGCCATATATACACAAAAACCGCAGCGAGAAAGGCACCTGCTGTCCCGGGGGCAATAGGAACGTATCCGGCGCCGAAGAAAGTGGCCAGGGTTTTATATATTTTAGTCATAGGTATTTTTTTGGACATGGAAGGCACTGAGAAGTACTGAACACACTGAGTTTTAATGAATGGGTTATGCCTTGGTTGTAATATAATTATTTATTCTTTCTCTGAGGACGCTGTGTTACTTTGTGAGCTTTGTGTTCCTAGTATCTTCTCTTCCAGAAATTGTTGAATATCTGCAATGGAGCTGTCTGCACCAAACTGAAAAGGAGCCTCAAATTTGACGGATAGCTTGACCCCTTTCTTTCGATAGCGCAAGCCTTTTTTGTCAAAAGCTTCCCGAAATCCATCAATTTTTACATGCACCACCATCGGATTGAATGATTTGATCAGGTGGGCCGTTCCTCTTTGTATCGGAGCATCAGGAGTGGTAGTACCTTGCGGAAAAGTGATTACCCAGCCATAGTCCAGTGCTTTTTTAATCTTATCCGGTGCTTTGATATCTGCTCCGCGCTTTATCGCCTCCCCTTTATGTCTCCATGATCTTTTGATTGTCACAGCGCCAGCGTATGAAAAAATCTTTGGTAGCCAGCCACTATCTTTCATGGTTTCTTCTGCGGCGATATAATAAGTTTTTGCACGGGGAAGGAGTAAGTATATTGGGTTAGCATTATTCTTTAACCGCCATTTCGCACTGGCAAAAATATGGTACAAGACCATTACATCGGCAAAGTAGGTTTGGTGATTAGACACAAATAAAACATTGGTTTCCGGCAGCTCCTTCAGGTACTCCATTCCTTCCACCTGAGTCTTGTTTACGATATTAAAACGGCGATAAGTCGCAGCTCCAAGAATACTGGTCAGTACTCTTTTTAGTAATACCAGATTACCAAAAGGATCTCTGATCCGCCGCCCTAATTTTGTCTTTGGAGCAGCAAATAAACGTTTTTTGCTCTTTTTAAAAATTGCTGACATGGTACTATATATCCTATCACAATGATAAAGTGTCGTTCTATTTAACAGAAAAATCTAAATAATTATTTTTAATACTTGACATTAAATTTCTGGTAGTACTTGGATTTACGGCCACCAAGTCATTCTTAAAACCCTTGGTTAGAATATCAGAGAAACCGATTAATTTGGAAATATCCAGCTTGTCTATATTTTGAAAAGCTATACTCCAGTCACTAAATCCTCTTTCATTAATGGCTCCGTGATATATGGCTTTAGAAGCATAATGCCTTTTATCTACTTTGATAGTCCGCCACAATTCCAAAATCTCTTCCTTTTCACCTTCAATGAGTTGCATAAACTCTTTCTTATGGTAGATTAACAGACCGGTCACACCGCGCCGTTGATTGTTAGTACGCGCTTGATTCAATAATTCCAACATTTGTTGTTGATTGAAATCATTGACCGCTTCGCTTGTATAAAGTAATTCGTATAACATAAGCTAGGTTTTAAACAATAAGCAAATATATTATAAAGCGTTGGTTATTAACTATTTTTTATAATATATTCTTTATACCGCTCCTCCATCTGCTCCCGGTTTGGAAGTCCTTCAATCCCCAGAGCCTCAATACAAAAAGAAGCCGCTACATTCGCATACTGAGCTGCCTTGTTTAAATCTCCTGTTTTATAATAATAGACCAAAAATGCAGTGGAAAAAGTATCCCCGGCTCCGGTGCTATCAATTACCTCAGTTGGAAAAGCAGGAAAGTCGTTTTTTTTATTTTTAAAATAAATATCACAGCCCTGATCACCTTTAGTGACCACTAATATCTTTAGGACAGCTGCCATATCGCTGATGATCCTATAATCCATCCCGACGTCTTCTTCGCTGATAATAGTAATATCAGCTTTGGCAAGTAGCTTATAGTTGTCGAAGGATTTATAAAAAACTTTCCCTGCTGCGTCCCATCTACGCATCCAGCCCTGGAGATTGATACAGACTATTGCATCTTGAAAAGCATCCAAAAAATCGAAATCAACTTCGTTGGCTATCGGTCCAATTAAAACCATTTTGGCTTTCTTCCATTCGTCAGGAAGGTCCGTTATTTGGATATTGTCAGCTCTGGCCAATAAGTGTTGCTCTCGTTTCCCTTCGATGTATTTATTTTGAAAAAGAGTAGTCTGGCTGGAAGGTATAGTATGCAAGTGAATACCATGGAATAGTTTTTTGAAAAGATAGTCAGCTCCAAAACTGGTCAGGATACCCGTGTCCAGCTGAAGGCGCTTTGCAAAAAGTCCCGCATACGTCACCGCTCCTCCAGGTATATATCCGGAAGGAGCGGTGTCGTGGCAAGCATGGCCGATACATATGAAATCCATATTTCAGGAGTGAGGAGCGAGAGGTGAGGAGTGAGGGAAGAATACTCACCCCTTACCTCTGACCCCTCGCTACTGGTTTTAGTCGTAATAATCAAGTCCCAAATGCGTAATCAAATCTTCCCCTTGCATGTGGCGAAGTGTATTTTTGAGCTTCATCATCTGTACGAAGATATCGTGAAAAGGTACCAACCCTTTGCCGGCTTGTGGCGATTTGAAGTAGAAAGACAACCATTCCTGGATGCCACTCAACTCTGCTCTGGAGGCCAGGTCAAGGAAGATCGCTAGATCCAAAACAATCGGCGCTGCCAGGATACTGTCTCTGCACAAAAAGTCAATCTTGATCTGCATTGGATAATCGAGCCAGCCGCGGATATCGATGTTATCCCAGCCTTCTTTATTATCTCCGTGAGGAGGGTAGTAGTTGATACGTACTTTATGGTATAAATCTCCGTATAATTCCGGATGCTTCTCTGGTTGAAGAATTTCTTCCAGAACGCCCAATTTGGAAACTTCCTTGGTTTTGAAATTATCCGGATCATCGAGTACTTCTCCATCCCTGTTGCCAAGAATATTGGTAGAGAACCAGCCTTTGATACCCAATGAACGAGCTTTCAAACCGGGAGCCAGGATAGTTTTCATCAGTGTCTGGCCGGTCTTAAAGTCTTTGCCACAGATTGGGACACCCTTGTCTTTAGCTAGTTTTACCAAAGCAGGAATATCACAAGACAAGTTAGGTGCTCCATTAGCATAAGGTACTCCTTTCATGATCGCAGCATAAGCATAGATCATACTTGGTGCAATATTCGGATCGTTTTCAAGCAATCCTTTTTCAAAGCTCTCGATAGTCTTATGTACTTTAGATTCTTCGATATAAATCTCAGTCGATCCACACCAAACCATCACCAGACGATCACATTTGTTTTCCTTTTTGAAAGTGTCAATATCAGTCATCAGGGCTTTGGCGAGTACCATTTTATTTTTACCCTTTTTGATATGAGAACCTTCCAGCCTTTTGACATAATTTTTATCAAAGACCGCTTTCATCGGTTTGATCTTGACCAGGTCTTTTTTGATTTTGTTGAGCAGGTCTTTTTCTAATACCCCTGCATTGATTGCAGCTTCATAGA
>JBLHJZ010000430.1:0-4821 GCA_047619515.1 Saprospiraceae bacterium
TACTCATCAATGCTACCTCTCCACAAGAATTTGCCGCAGCACAGACTAGAATTGATAGTTTTAAAAGGGTAATAGAATCGGGAGCTGCTTCATTTGATTCTTTGGCAGTAAGATTCAGCCAGGATCCAGGAAGTGCTACTAAAGGTGGCCTTTATGAGAATATTGCGGTAAACGCTTTTGTGCCAGCCTATAATGACATCATTTTCTTTAAAGGAGAGATCGGGAAATTATATTCGGTAAAAAGCAGCTATGGTATTCACCTGATAGAACCGATAAGCAGAAAATACGCGGATAATGCTAACAAAACAGAAAGAATAAAAATAGCCATTGTTTCAAAAACAATTATTCCAAGTGACAATACACAGGAAGAGGTGAAAATAATTGCTCAGGAATTTATGGCAAATAACAGAAGCTTGGAATTTTTTGCAAAAACTGCTGCTGAAAAAGGTATAAATATTGAAACCTCAATCCCCCTTAAATCAACCGACTATGTGCTAAGTACACTTGGATCAGGTGCTACTTCCAGAGATATTATCAAATGGGCTTTTGAGGGGGGTACCTCAGTGGGTGATGTTGCTCCTGAAGTATTTGAATACCAGGATCCGGTGGAATATTACGATTCAAAATATGTGGTCGTTTCTTTAAAATCTATCCAGGAAAAAGGAAATCCGTCATGGAAATCTATCCGGGAAGAAATTGAGCCTCTGGTCTATAATCAAAAGAAAGCAGAAGTCATAAAAAGTAGGATCAGCAGTAAGGATTTGTCATCCATTGCTTCCTCTTTCTCTACAAAAGTAGATACTGCGACCACTGTTACTTTTAATTCGCGGAGTATTCCTAACCTTGGTAGCGA
Source organism: Saprospiraceae bacterium (assembly GCA_047619515.1). Classification (GTDB taxonomy): domain Bacteria; phylum Bacteroidota; class Bacteroidia; order Chitinophagales; family Saprospiraceae; genus JAHDHW01. The sequence goes on from JBLHJZ010000430.1 coordinate 854, forward strand.
GCCTGAAGTAATCGGAACCGCTTTCAACCTAGAGCCTAATACAGCCTCTGACCCAATTATTGGAACCTCCGGGGTTTTTGTAGTGAGACTAAGTGAAAAATCGACTGTAGGTAGCCCTCCAAGCATCCCTAATCTTCGTCGGGAAACTTCAAGAACTACTCAATCAAAAATCGCTGGATCACTGATTCAGTCGATGAAAAAAAATGTAGAAATAACAGACCTTCGGTCTAAATTCTATTAAGCGCTCTTTTTCCAAACCTACTAAGGGGAATAAATCAAAAAAACACTTCAATCCTTTCCAAGGGTTGAAGTGTTTTTTTGATATCTATATTGTAATATACAGTTGTTTCTATTTACTTTTATCAAAGTATGCTTTCTTTAGCCAAACAAACCTTAAAAAGAAACTTCTTTTTATTTTAGAAGTAAAATAAATAATAACCCCAACTTTACTTCTATTAAGAACTTATTATCTCTAGTAACTAATATTAAAACCTAATAATATGAATATTGCAGTAGTAGGCACGGGGTATGTAGGTCTTGTGACCGGAACTTGTTTTGCAGAAACAGGTAATAATGTGATTTGTGTTGATATCGACGAGAACAAAGTCGAGCAAATGCGCAATGGCAAAATCCCCATTTATGAACCTGGTCTGGATGTTCTTTTTGAAAGAAATACTAAACAAGGCCGACTAAGTTTCACCACCAATTTGGCAAAAGCGATAGAAGATGCTGAAATAATTTTTCTTGCGCTTCCAACGCCTCCGGGTGAAGACGGATCAGCTGATCTTTCCTATATCCTTGGTGTGGCCGATGATTTGTCAAAAATCATAACAGACTATAAAGTTATCGTAGATAAAAGTACCGTTCCCGTTGGTACTTCTGAAAAAGTACATGCGAAACTTGCTGCTAATCTCAACGAGGACTTGTTTGATGTAGTATCAAATCCCGAATTTTTGAGAGAAGGAGTAGCGGTGGACGATTTCCTAAAACCCGACCGTGTGGTAATAGGAACCAATTCCCCTAAAGCTCAAAAAGCAATGAAGCAACTCTACGAACCATTTGTCCGGCAGGGAAACCCGATCATCTTTATGGATGAGCGATCTGCTGAAATGACAAAATATGCTGCCAATTCATACTTGGCTACCAGAATCTCTTTTATGAATGAGATCGCTAACCTTTGTGAGAAAGCAGGTGCTGATGTAGACATGGTAAGAAATGGAATGGGCAGCGACAGCCGGATTGGAAAAAGATTCTTGTTCCCGGGTGTAGGATATGGAGGAAGCTGCTTCCCTAAAGATGTTCAGGCGCTTTACAAAACAGCTAACCAACATGATTATGATTTTAAGATTCTCCATTCGGTAATGGATGTCAATACTATTCAAAAGACAATTTTGTCCAAAAAGATCAAAAACTTCTTTGACGGGGATGTTGTAGGAAAAACCATCGCTATATGGGGACTTGCCTTCAAGCCAAATACAGATGATATCCGGGAAGCACCCGCTCTTTATATCATGGACGAACTTTTAGAAGCAGGAGCCAACATTCGAGCTTATGATCCTGAAGCTATGGAGCATATCAAAACACTATATGGCAATCGGGTCACCTTGGTAGACAACCAATATGAAGCACTTGATAATGCAGATGTCCTCGCAATTGTTACTGAATGGAGCGTATTCAGGACGCCTGACTTCAACAAGATTGCCAATAAACTGAAGTCTAAAGCTATTTTTGACGGAAGAAATCTTTACGACTTAGAAAAAATGGAAGAGACTGGCCTTCATTACGAAAGTATTGGAAGGACACCGGTGGGTGTAAAAGCCAAAATTAATGGCGCGCTCTGATAGCTTATGCTAGAATACTTAGGGGTAGGTCATAGAAAAGGCAAATCGGTATAAGAAAATCGGTATGGTCGCAAGGCGATACCGATTTCCCTGTTTTATGACTTCTGACTTACAGCATGGTGAAGGAGGAAAACCACTGGCACAAACGACTTGCGCCGTTTGACCAGTGTTGCAAACTTCCGCTCTCATTCTCGCAGGTGTCTTTAATAGATTTTCGGGGAACTAAAAATCACCAAATTATTTTTGCTGATGACAGTTTTAAACTTCCTTAATAGCGAAAGTTTATCAACTAAGCATAAAAGACTATTGACCAAAAATAGATTATACATTCTGAGGAAAGAGACTAAAAGTCGAGAAAAATCAACTATGAGTTAAAACGAAACGGAGAGTATTGAGAGGCGGTATTTGTAATTGATTTAGAAAAACTCTAACTGGCTCTTTAAATCAAACAGCACAATGTAATTAAATAATTAATCTATAAGAATTATCCGCGTGTAGACTTTATCAATTATTTGTTATTTGTTTGTATTTAGAAAACAGTACGCTATACAATTAACACGCAGGCATAATATATCGTGCTAGTTTAATAATATCTTAGGTACAGTATAAAGCTATAAAACAGCCCAGAATATATAATAATTAATTACGCTATATTTTAAAAAATGTGCAGCATAACTAAAGTTAGTGTCCTCATCTTAACAAGCTGGTAGCCTTTCGCCCACCTCGATTCTGCCTACAAGGCACAGCCCCTATTTCCGGTTATAGGTATCCGCAATCATTTTATTCGTCTCTTCCAAAGACAAGAACACATCAAATGTTTTTCCCTGGGTACGCTGCGCACCGAGTGCATTTCCATATTTAGCAGCTAACACATAATTGCCTTCTTCCAGCATTAATCCAAAAGCAATACCTCCGGCAAAAGAATCGCCACAGCCCGTGGTATCCACTACGTTTTCGACTCTGACAGACGGCACAAATTCTTCCAGTATCTCACCATCCTTCTTGGAGTAAATCATACACCCTCGTTCGTCAAGTGTAATAATCACCGCCTTTACGCCTCTATCCAGACAATATTTTCCAAGATCCTTAAGTTGGCTTTCATCTTCATGATGGGCGTTTTGAAGTTCCTCAAGGCTATATTCTTTTTTAAAAAGACAACAATTGGCTTCTTCCAGATTCATTTTTAACACATCAATATAAGGTAGCCATTGATCCTGATCAATCCAGAACTTATTATAACGGTCGCCGGATTTAGTCACCGTATTAGTCGGACCATGTGCATCAAATATAATAATCCCATCACTATTGGCCTTTATATATTTTAAAGTGTCCAATGCGATTTCAAAATCAGTAATAGGAAGGAAAACAAAAACATCACTATCCATCAATTTTTCGACATCCTCCGGTAGAATAGGATTCATAAAAGCGAGTTGCTTCTCCTCCCGGTGATTTTGATCCAAAAATTTCAAGCTGATTACGTCTCCCTGATCCGCATCTGAAGTGATATGATCCAGGTTGATATTAGAATAAGGTCGAAAGACTTCTTTGATATGGGCTTCATCTATCCGGTGAACATGTGCGACCGGAATGATCTCTGCATCAGCGCCGGATAATATGGCGAGCGCTATCGCCGGATGTGTGATGCAGCCATATTTTTCTACAACTTCTCCTTTATGGGTGGTGATATGATCTCTTGGTATAGGCCCCAGGACTGATATTTTCATTGTAAATTTATAAATGATTATTTCTAGTGAATATATATGAGGCGAATATAAACAACTTCCATGTATTGTTGAAACCAGTAGGTATTTTCATTCAATAAGATTTATAGCGCTGCTTTCTCTAAGTAGCCTTAAATCTCCTTATATAGGAACAATTTGTGTACTTGTTGATTTGATTTTAAAGTTTCTTTCCCTTGGTTATTTCCAAAACAATATTAAAAATGATCAGACACAGGATATTGAAATTTATATTTCCGACCTTGCGGGCGAAAGCAAAACCAGCTATTCTCGTGCCGTATTTCTGAGAGATTGCAACACTTTTAAGTAGTATCCTGTTCAATAATTGAACCCGGAGATTTATTAATTGACGATAACATCGAAACGATTTAGGGCTACCAAAAAAGTT
>JBLHJZ010000431.1:0-4803 GCA_047619515.1 Saprospiraceae bacterium
AAGCCTGCTAGCCAAAATGGTTATGAAAAAAATAGTTTTCCCCAAAATAAGCCGATAATTCTATAGCTAATAACGTTTGGGCAAATATATTAGTTGGGTAGGAACATAAAAAGAGGTAATGCTCTGCCCCTAAATCTTATATTCTTTCAGGACCTCTCTGGAGATCACTAATTTTTGAATCTCGGAAGTCCCTTCGCCGATGGTACATAATTTGGAATCCCGGAAAAATTTCTCCACCGGAAAGTCTTTGGTATATCCGTAACCACCATGAATTTGTACAGCATCGGTAGCAACCTCCACGGCTGTTTCGGAGGCAAAATATTTGGCCATCGCACCGGCTTTCGTTACTTTTTCTCCTTTGTTTTTCAGGTCTGCGGCTTTCCGGGTCAAAAGCTCAGCGGCTTCGATCTTGGTAGCCATATCAGCGAGTTTGAAACTGATGCCCTGAAATTTAGCAATAGGTTTTCCAAATTGTTGGCGTTCCTGAGCATATTTTACAGAAGCTTCAAAAGCACCCTGGGCAATTCCAATAGATAGTGCAGCGATTGAAATTCTACCGCCATCCAGCACTTTCATAGACTGAATAAACCCTTCACCTTCTTCCCCTAATCTATTTTCAACTGGAATCCGACAATTATTAAAAATCATCTCCGATGTTTCAGAAGCCCGCATTCCGAGTTTGTTTTCTTTCTTACCGGCACTAAAACCGGGCGTCTCTCTTTCGACAATAAAAGCAGTCATCCCATGACTATCAAGCAACTCTCCGGTACGGGCAATCACTACAGCGACGTTTCCTGAATTGCCATGAGTGATCCAGGACTTAGTACCATTAATCACATAATGATCTCCGTCAAGATGAGCCACACATTGCATCCGGCCTGCATCACTTCCCGTATTAGGCTCAGTAAGTCCCCAGGCTCCGATCCATTCCCCGGTAGCCAACTTACTCAGGTATTTTTCCTTTTGTTCATGCGTACCGAAGGTATTAATATGTCCGGAGCAAAGTGAGTTATGAGCAGCAAGAGAAAGCCCGATTGAGCCACATACTTTAGCGATCTCCACAATCACGGTCACGTACTCCTGGTATCCGAGGCCGGCACCGCCGTATTCTTCAGGTACGAGAATACCAAGGAATCCATGGTCTCCCAATTTACGCATCAAATCAATGGGGAAGTGTTGGGACTCATCCCACTCCATTACATAAGGTCTAATATGATTCTCGGCAAAATCTCTCGCACTCTGTTGAATCAGGTGCAGGTTTTCAATAGCAACAGCATCCATACATAAATAAATTTGGCAGTACCCTAAAAAGGGTACTATTGGTTTAATATTGGTTAAAATTTACCCTAATGCTCAAAAAAAATCACAGCAAATATACCAAATAAATAATCTTTTAACTGACCTTTTAACGCAATAATAGGATTGCAGTTCTCTTTTGTGACTAATATTATTTCGCGATAATAGGGACCTGTAATATAGGCTAAACATATATGTGTGTAAGTGCTTGAAAGTCAGTTGTTTTAGCTGTAATTTTGTCTTGGATTTTGGCTTTGTCGATCAAAGTAGGATGTTAGTCGGGATTATCATTTTTAAGTAAAAATAAGCCCGAAATCCTTTCATCTGATATTTTGCGATCTACGTCGACTTGACTTGTAATGAGACGCAACTTTTGAATAGTTTTGTAGTCGTTGATAACAAACAACCCTTTATTAGTAAAACCAGTACTTAAAATGAAAAAGCAGTTTCAAATTTTTATTTTTTCCTTTTTAACCATTATTCAAATATCTACCTCCGTAGCCCAAGGCACTTCTGTAATAAACGACTATCCTGATTTTTCGGCAACAGAAGGTGGTGTTGACAGCCCTGCGACTATTTTCAATACCCTGAGACAGGCTAATCTTTTAAAGATTACGATCGATACAGATCTTGATAATTTGATTGATAATAGAAAAAAAGACGACTATCAGGATGCCGAATTGACGATCTTTTCAAAAGACGGCCCTGAGCAACATAAGGTACGATTAAAACCAAGAGGTAAATTCAGAAGAAGAACCTGCGATTTTCCTCCTTTAAAAGTAAAATTCAATAAATCGGAATTAGCTGAAAGAGGAATTTCCACCTCACATAAATCCTTGAAGCTGGTCACTCACTGCATGGATGATGAAGTATCACAGCAAAGTGTATTAAAGGAGTACGCTGCTTATAAAATGTATAATGAGATCACAGAGGCCAGTTTTAATATCCAGTTGGTAGAAATTACTTATAAAAATAGTGCTAAGAATACGGAGGAGGATGTGAAATATGGATTTTTTATAGAAGATACGGGAGAGATAGTAGATCGAATTGGCGGGGGAGTAGTGGAGGAGCGTTATAATATATCTTTGGACAGTATCAGTAAAAGATACAGCCATTTGATCCCCATGTTCCAGTTTATGATCGCTAATATGGACTGGAGACCCCGGATGCTTCAGAATATTAAGGTCATTAAGAAAGAAAATGGCGAACGAATTATGATTCCTTATGATTTTGATTTCTCTGGTCTGGTGGATGCGTCTTATGCTGTCCCCAATATTGACTTTAAGCAAACAGATATCCGCCAGCGGTTGTATATGAACAAAGTTGATAACCTCAATGAGTTAGCACCAACGATCCGGTTTTTTCAGCTACATAAAGCGGAGGTTATTAAGTGTATCAGTGATTGTCAATACCTGACCAAGAAAAACCGCAAGAATTTGACCAAATACATCAATGCGTTTTTTACCATCATAAATAGTGATGAGTTGGCAACAGCGGCCTTTGTAAAATAAAATCATGTTTGATCATATGAGTCATCTCGAATTTTTCTGCGTCGAAAAATAAATAATTAGTCATTTCGAAAATTCGGGATGACTCCTGCGAATCGCTAATTCAAATCCGAAGCAAGGGATACATATGGAGTACCTATTCCATGCGCCAAGGCATGACTAAAGGCACTTTTTTGTCCCATCGGGACTTTATCTTGAATAGCCCCGATAAATAAACCAGGGCTGAGTGCCGTCAGGTACTCAATATCAGAACGCTACTGGATTTAATCGCTGATTCGCATGACTCCTATTTTCTCCAAACTCTCTCTCTTCTCTCCCTTTTCAGAGAATTAAAACTATTACATTATGAAATTAAGCTTGGAATGGCTAATTTTGAATTCCATTTTTGCTTAACAGATCAATGAAAATGAAATACAAATTTATACTGATTTCAGTTTTTTCCATTCTTCCCTTATTTATATTTGCCCAGACAGATGATGATATTGATGACTTTTCGGTTGCGGAAACACCTAGATCTACGATATTCCAATCTCTGAGCTCCAACACGGAAATTCCAAAGATTATCCTGACCGCTAATATTAAGAAGATTATAAAAAACAAGCTTAATCAAGAAAGCTTGAAGGCTGAATTTGAAATTACCAAAGATGGACAAAGTGAAGTATGGAATATTGAATTGAGGGCTAGAGGGAAATCTCGAAGAAGAATTTGCCACTTTCCGCCAATCAAATTTACATTTTCAAAAGATGATTTAAAAGAAAGGGGAATACGCAAAAAACATAACACGATTAAGCTGGTAAGCTATTGTAAAGACAAAATTAACTACGAAAAATATGTTTTGCGGGAATATGTAGCCTATAAGATGTATAACATTTTGACAGATTATAGCTTTGGAGTCCAATTAGTACAAATTGAGTATCGAGATTCTTTAAACAAAATCAGCCCGGTTACCCGTTACGGTATCCTCATTGAAGATACCGACGAGGTAGCTGAACGTCTCAACGCCAAAGAAAAATCCAAATATGAGTACGGAAGGGATTCTCTGGACAATTTTCAGTATGATGTCCTGACAATGTACCAATATATGATCAGTAATGCGGATTTTAAAATCAGAGCCCTTCACAATACAAAATTGATTGAGGATAAAGACTCCAAAAAATATTATGCGATACCCTATGATTTTGATTATTCGGGTTTTGTTAATGCAGAATATTCTGTACCCAATCCAGATTTCAGGCAGACTCATGTCACCGAACGAATTTACCTGGGGGAATGTAGATCTGCGGAAAAACTTGCCGCCGTCCGGGAACTATTTATCAGTAAAAAATCAGAAATTTTAGCAGCAGAAAAGGAAATGTTTACCGATAAAGAGCACAAAAGGATGATGAAATTTATAAATTCATTTTATAAAATCCTCGAAAGTGATAAGAAATTCAAAAGGAAATGCCTGAAGAAAAGATGGATGAATTGAATTGATTTAGGAATTAAGATTTAAGATTTAGGAATGAAGATTAATCCCAAACCCTCAATCCAAAATCTTCACTCCTCACCCCTAATCAATATCCATACTTCTCTTTCCAGTTCTTCTTTAAATTTTCCCTGATCTTTTGTTCACTTAAGTTATTGGAAGGCTCAAATAATTTGGCGCCACTAATTTCTTCGGGTAAAAACTCCATCAAGGCAAAATTATTTTCCGCATCATGCGCATACTGATAACCTTGCCCGTAATTGAGGTCTTTCATAAGCTTGGTCGGTGCGTTTCTGATGGTAAGCGGAACAGGTAAGTTGCCAGTTTCCTGAACCAGTGCCTGCGCCCGTTTGATAGCCATATAGGCAGAATTGCTTTTTGGCGAAGTAGCAAGGTAAATGGTGGCTTGTGAAAGAATGATCCGCGCCTCCGGTAAGCCAATGGCTTGTATAGCCTGGAAAGCAGTCGTCGTCATTAATAGTGCATTTGGATTAGCCAGGCCAATATCCTCTGACGCAGCGATCATTAATCTTC
>JBLHJZ010000432.1:0-4798 GCA_047619515.1 Saprospiraceae bacterium
ATAAAAATAAGAATTTTAGTTTTAGTTTAAGCTTCATGTTGTAGTTTTCGTAAAAATAATGTTTTCTTATTAAAGAAAAATACTTCCCATATATCTGTTGGAATAAATAGGCGTTTTCCTGAATTCTATATCGGAGAATTTTATATAATGATGATATCCCCAAACCATAATAAAATGTTTTAAAATGTTGCTGATCGTTTTGCAAAGAGTTTGGCCTTATTGCGGGTCGCCGACCAATCTATAGAAATGCTATACCTAATTCTATTTTCTTAAAAAATTTGATTATTTTTATTGTCGCAAAAAATGAACTACGCGAAAGCTCAGATGAACGTTGAAGGAGTATCGCAAAACGCTAAGCTAAATCTTTAAAAACGACACGAATTCCACAAACTTGCCTGACGGTCCCTAAGGACACGTTCTGTGCAGTTAGGTTATCACAAATCGTAATCCGTGTAATTTGTGAAAATTTGTGTCTTTTAGTATTTCATTCTTTCGTGTTCACCTATATGCAAGCATCAGGCAATTCGTTTGATTAATAAAAACAAAAAAGAAAGCTAAACCAAAAACACACCATGAACAAATTTATACCTATCCTTTTCTCAGTACTTGCATGCTGTATTTCAAATAAAACACAAGCCCAAATCCTGATCAATGAATTTTCAGCAGCCAACTATAATCAGTTTTTAGATAATTATGGGGAAGATGAAGATTGGATAGAACTCTATAATGCTGGTGGTACCACCGTGAATCTTGCCGGCTATCATCTAAGTGACAAATTAGCTAATCCAACCAAATTCGTAATCCCGGCTGGTGTAACGATTGGCGCTGGAGCATATACGGTGGTTTGGCTTTCCGGCAGAGATCAATACCTCAGCGGCGTTTTACATACCAATTTTAAAATCACACAAACTAAAGCCAGTGAGGACATTGTATTGGCTGGCCCTTCGGGAACAGTCATTGACTATCATCCATTGGATGTACCTAATAAGTCTGGCCATAGTTGGACCAGGATGACAGACGGCGGCCCCAATTGGGGTGTCAGCACTGTTCCAAGTCCCGGGGCTTCAAATTCGAATGTCAGCGAGCCTTACCTGGCGAAGCCTGATATCTTACCTGCTGCAGGGTTTTATACTGGCAATGTACAGGTAACGATAACGGTATCAGACCCCAATGCTTCCATTTATTATACGCTTGACGGAAGTAATCCCAATTCATCTTCTACCCTTTATACCGGGCCTATTAATTTAATTTTTACGACTCCTGTCAAAGCTATTGCTATCAATCCTGGTAATCCCAATGCCTTACCCAGCTTTGTGGATTTTCATACTTTTTTCATCAATGAAACGCATACCATTCCGGTAGTTTCCGTAACCGGGAATTCGATCATGACGTTGATGAATGGTTCCTGGAATGCAGAACCAGTCGGCACTTTTGAATTATTTGATCAAAATGGTCTTCGTGTTTCGGATGCTTCCGGAGAATTTAACAAACACGGAAATGACTCCTGGGCCTACCCGCAAAGAGGAATTGATTATATCACCAGAGATGAATTCGGGGATGATTATGCCGTAAAACATGCGATTTTTGATCCGCAAATAACAGACCGGGACGAATTTCAAAGGATCATTTTAAAAGCCGCAGCCAACGATAATTATCCTTTTCAAACTGGCAGTGCGCATATCCGGGACGCTTATGTGCATACCCTTTCGCAGTTGGCCGGCCTGGAAATGGATGAGCGTACCAACGAGCCCTGTATCCTTTATGTCAACGGCCAATATTGGGGCGTCTATGAAATGCGGGAAAAAGTTGACGATAATGATTTTACAAAATACTATTACGACCAGGGAAGGGAATGGATTGATTTTCTAAAAACCTGGGGAGGTACCTGGGCAGAATATGGCAGTGCAGGAGATTGGAATACCCTCCAAAATTTTATTGTTGCCAATGATATGTCCATAGCAGCCAATTATGCTCAGGTAGAAAGCCAACTGGAGGTTTTGAGTCTCATAGATTATATCGTTTTACATTCTCATAATGTATCCAGTGATTGGCTAAACTGGAATACCGCATGGTGGCGGGGAAGAAAACCTACCGGTGGTGCACAAAAATGGCGTTATGCGCTTTGGGATGAAGATGCGACTTTCGGACATTATATTAATTATACCGGCGTCCCGGATGTTTCCGCAAATGCAGATCCTTGCAATCCTGAAGTTTTAGGAAACCCGGGCGGTCAAGGTCATATCCCGATATTCAATGCTTTACTCAATAATGACGATTTCCTAAGCCTGTATATCAATCGCTATGCGGATTTGAATAATACTTATTTTACCTGCGATTTTATGATTGGTTTGCTGGACGATATGATCGGACGAATCGAACCGGAGATGCAGCAACATACCGCCAAATGGGGAGGAAGTGTGAGCGGCTGGCAAAATAACGTACAGGAATTAAGGGATTTTATTCTCCTCCGATGTACGGTCATTTCAGAAGGTATTGTAGACTGTTATGAAGACTTAGGGATCACCGGCCCGTTTAATATAATCATCGATGTCCTGCCTCCGGGTTCGGGAGATGTAAAGGTCAATACGTTGACCGGTTTGAATTATCCCTGGTATGCGGAGTATTTTGGCGGCGTAGATTTTGACCTGACTGCCGTTCCTGATTGTGGCTATTCTTTCGATCATTGGACGGTGGACAATCATAGTTTTAGCCCGGATCAATTTTCGGAAGCGATCGAAATGAGCCTGATTAGTGATGATGTCATTACCGCTTATTTTGTCAATAATAATATTCCATTAAGCCTTGAAGCTGTTGACCCTCTATGCCCTGATGATCAGGTGGTTCCGCTTATTGCCACACCTTCAGGTGGAGCATGGACAGGCATCCCTAATGGATTATTTGATCCTCAAGCCTTTGGTTCAGGAACTCAAGAAGTCACCTATGTCTACACTTACCCGAATGGCTGTATCGACTCCCTTTCGATGGATATTATTATAAATGAAATCCCAACAGTTGCTATCACTGGAGCTACTACATTTTGCGCCGGTAGTTCAGCCACGCTTGACGCTGGCAGTGGATTTGAAAGTTACATTTGGGATACCGGGAGTACTGATCAAACTATAGAAGTTCTCATCACTGGTACTTATTCCGTTACGGTGACAGATGTCAACGGTTGTACTGGCGAAGATGATATTATCACAAACAATATTGATGCAATCACTATTGATGTAAATTTTAATGCACCTGATTGCCAGGGGAATTGTACTGGCTTTATTGACATTTCGGTGCAAGGGGGAAGCATGCCCTATGACTATTCCTGGAGCAATAGCGAAACGACGGAAGATCTCAGCGGATTATGCTTTGGAACCTATACGGTGATCGTAACGGATGCGGAAGGTTGTACGGCAACACAAGAATACAATTTGCTCGCTCCTGATGACCTGATCGTTACCGGTATTATCACTGACCTTAATTGCTATTCCTCCTGTAATGGATATATCGATCTCCAGATAAGTGGTGGCCTTATGCCTTATACCTATCAATGGGATTGTGGTGATCCTACTGCGGAAGACCAGCAAAATTTATGTGGCGGCCTTTGCAATGTTACCGTCACTGATGCGAATGGTTGCGAAGCGACTGCCAACTTTACGATTGAGGAACCGGAAGAATTATTAGCGATACTCTCCCCACAATCAGTAAGTTGTGAAGGGGAATGTGATGGTTTAGTTTCCTTGGTGGTATCAGGAGGAACAGCTCCTTATTCATTTCTTTGGAGTAATAATACGACAGCTTGCGATTTATCCCAGGCTTGTAGTGGCGCTTATTCGGTGATTGTCACTGACAGTAATAATTGTACCGTTAGTGGGCAAGTCATTGTGGATCAACCAACTGCTATTGATATTAATGCAGTCGCCTCTACCCCTATTTGTGGTATGAACTGTGATGGAAGTATAACCCTCGATATTAGTGGAGGCACGGCACCTTTAGCTTTTCAATGGAGTGACAACAGTGCGGAGGAAGATAGATCCGGGCTTTGCGGTGGAATCTACGAACTCACCGTAACCGATGCCAATGGCTGTAGCCAAACAGAAATTTTTACTATTATTGAAAATCAAAATCCGGAACCCAATATTTTCGGGGCTACTAGTTTTTGTGAAGGCGAGAGTACTGTCTTAGATGCCGGTACAGGATATGCATCTTATCTCTGGTCGAATGGTGCTACCAGTCAAATGATTACGGTTAATACGAATGGCAATTATACTATCAACGTGACGGATGTAAACGGTTGCAGTGGTTCTGATAATGTGGTCGTCACTGTATTTCAAAACCCTAACCCGGTCATTGCCGGATCAAGTACATTTTGCAGTGGGAGCTCCACGACTTTGGATGCAGGAAATTTCGCTTCCTATCTATGGTCAACGGGTGAAACCACTTCGACGATTATCGTAATTACTTCTGGCACTTATTCTGTGGAAACCCAGGATCAAAACGGCTGCGACGGAACGGCTTCTATTGATGTAACGGAAAGTTCGTCGATCACTCCGGTTGTTTCAGGAGATCAGGCTTTTTGTTCGGGTAGTTCCACCATCCTAAATGCCGGGACAGGCTTTGATACTTACCTCTGGTCGGACGGAACAACTAATCAGACCATTGAAATTTCCAGCGCAGGGAATTATGGCGTGACGGTTTCCGGAGGGCAGGGTTGTAGCGGCGAGACTACTGTTTCGATAATGGAAATCACTCCACCTGTGGCAACGCTGCTGAATAATACTTCGACTTGTAATACGGTAGCTGGTGG
>JBLHJZ010000433.1:0-4796 GCA_047619515.1 Saprospiraceae bacterium
CCTGCTGTTGCCACCAAGTCGATATCATCTAATCGCTTCTGATATTGATACTCCCCATAAAAAAGCTGCGACTGGTTGGAATTACCGCCACTATTGTTATTGTCAATAATATAGATCCGGCTGTTGAACTTATGTCGATTACCTTTATCGTCGAAATAATTAACAAAAGGATCAATATTCAGGCGATTGGCATTTTCGGTAGTAAAGGCTGTTTCATCCCCCCTAAGCGCATCTTCTTTCCATCCTTTCCAATAAAAAAAGGAGCGGTTATCCGTTTTATTGAAACTCGTGTTTACTCCTACTGAAAGATTATCTTTGATACGGTACCGAACCTTAGCTGAAAGCCTTCCATATCGTGCAAATGATTTTTCCCGGAATTCATCTTCGTACAATCCAAAGCCACTAAAAACGAGATCAAATTTATTGACTTTTTGCTGGTGGGAAAAACTAACGCCTGTTTTTAGAGGTTGATCGTCATACCAGATTTGGTCTTTGTCTTTAGGGTCTAAGTAAGAAGTAAAAAAGGTAGAGATCTTAGTTTCCGGTTTACTTTTCGCATAAGCAGTCCTAATATTAATGATACCGTTCATGGCAGATGAGCCATAAAGGGCAGAAGCGGCACCTTTGATGATTTCAATTTGTTCCGTATTTTCAACCGGATAGTCATTCCAGTTTGGCCGACCTGCATCTGCCTGTAGTGCCGGAATATCATCGATTAAGATCAAAACCCGGCTTCCTGAAGCATAAGACCAGCCTGAACCTCCCCGAATATTCGCCTGTCCATCTATAATGGCTACCCCCGGAATTTTTTGAAGGGCATCATCTACTGCCGTAGCATTCATTGATTCTATTAATCTTGGTTTGAGTACTTCCATAGAGATCGTCACTTCACCTAATGGCTTTTCAAATTTTCCACTTGTGACTGTCGCTGTTTGGAGCATTGTGGTTTGGTCGGAAAGCTGAATATCTAGTCTATAAGCCTCACCGGATTTTAGATCGACTGTTTCTATTATTGTTTCATAACCGATAAAACTAATATTAAAGGTGTATTTTCCTTCTGGAAAACTTATTGTATAAAAACCATTTATATCAGAAACGACTCCTTTGTCTCCGGATTTTATAGTAGCGCCTATTAGCGGTTCCCCGGATTCCAGGTCAGTGATTATACCTTCCAATGATGCATGCTGGGCAGTGAGGAAAGAAGAGGAAATGATGATTAAGCTGCTGATAATCAGCATTTTGGTAAAGATTAATTTCATTCAGATAGCTATTTGTTCTTTAATGTTAAATAAAATAAGGTGTCCATCAGAATGTTCAGTGTGGGAATAAAGCGAAGTCAAAACGACATTCAAAAATACTTTATTGTATGCATAAATTATAATATAATTAACAAATGTTGGTGCAATAGGAAGAAAATTCAATTCGTTTGTCTGACGCCGGATAAACAAATTTTAGTCAAAATAGCTAATACAGTATTCCTAAAATTATTTAACTTGCAGAAATTATTTTTATTCAACACACCTGATTCAAAAAGGTAGTCTAAGCAAAATTTATTTAACAAAAAACGCTAATTATGAAGCAAACAGTACTCTTATTTATTTTTACAATATGCTCTTTTTCCCTTTTTTCACAATGTGTTCCTAACGAACTATACCGGGATTCTGCCATTGGAGTATATCCACCACCACTGAATATGGATAATCCGGATGGTGGCATTACAGAAAGTGCCTGTATTAATTCACCTTATGAATTTGTACTAACTTTTAACATACCGGATAATTTAAGTGGGATTCAATTGGATTCAATCGTAATCGAGGAAAACGGTGCCGTTTTAAATTTACCAATAGGCTTGGATTATGCTTGTAACCCTCCTAATTGTGTCTTTACGCCTGCGGATACTATCGCCTGCCTGGTTATTTTGGGTACAGCCACAGAAGCGAATGGAACCGGAGATTACGATTTAAAGATCGAGACCATAATATATACAGGTTTTGGTCCTCAGAATATTACATTCCCTTCACTGCTTATTCCTGGAGGAGATGGCAATTATTACCTGACATTACACGAAGAAGGAAATCCTGATTGCACAATTGTAGGTACGGATGATTACATCACTAAAAATATCAGGGTCACCAATAGCCCTAATCCCTTTGGTGCTTCTACAACGATTGAAGTATACTCCGAGATTAACGAACGATTAGACTTCAGGGTTTTTGACTTTTTAGGTAATGTCGTTCACCAAAGCAATGTAGAAATCTTTGAAGGAGAGAATAACTTTGATTTCGACGGAGCGCATTTGGCTAATGGAATTTATACCTTTAGTCTAAGTAATAAACTGGGCATTATCACCAGAAAGATAGTGGTCAGTAGATAAATCAGAAGTGAGGGGGGAGGAGTGAGAGGTGAGGGGTAACCCTCGGAACTTACCCCTCAATCCTCACTTCTTACCTCTGAATTCCTTCACACCTTTTCCAGAGAACATATTTCCCATTATTGAAATGTTGTAGGACTTAACGGTAACTACTACAGGCAGTTTTTTTTAATTTTTAAAAAATAAAATTATGGGCAAATATCTTTACATCACACTTTTTCTTTTTTGTTTTATAAATGAAAACCTATCGGCAAATTGCCCGGGTTGTATCATTGACGTACCAGCCGGGATGGCAGCGGATACCCTTTTTATTGGCCTGGTTCCGAATGGCACTGCAAATGCCTATTATGATCAGGATGTCAGTTTTCGGATGCCAATGACCACCACGCCAGTTAATCAAACGGATCCGGATATCCCTGCTGGATTGAATATTTCTTCGATTTCTATTCTGAATATTACCAATTTGCCTCCTGGGCTTTCCTGGGAAACCAATGCTACTTCTTATGATCCTCAGGATGAAACTGACGGGTGTTTTAAGTTTTGTGGAACACCGCTTGTTCCGGGTTTATACATCGTTGAAGTCACGGTAGAAGCAACTGTTGTAATATTTTCGCAAGAAGTGACCTTTCCTATGGAAATATTAATCCTTCCATCATTCAGTACTAATGATGGTTTCTCGATGACCAATAGTGTTGGCTGTGGCGAGATAACAGTTTCTTTTGAAAATAATGTCCCAAGTACTGGAAATACAGGATTTGATTATCTCTGGGATTTTGGAAACGGGAACAGTTCTTTAGATGAAAATCCGAGTGAACAGACTTATTCTCAACCAGGTACTTATATCGTTAATTATCAGGCGACTATTGATACGTTCGGATTCGTTTTGACCAGGGTAGGGGTGAACGATGTGAGCTGTTTTGACATTCCTACATTTCCCGATTTTTCAGATAAACCGGATCTGCATGTCGAGATTACTGATCCGGATGGTAATCTTATTTTTTCGTCTCCATCGGTTCCTAATACAGACCCGCCAATCGAAGTTTTTCCAAATATTACAATAGGAGAGGGGCAGTATCAACTGCGGGTGATAGATCAGGATAGCGGAATCAACGGGGCAGATGATGTCTGTGGAGAGATTTTTTTTAATCAGCTTTCAAATGGTATTTATTCTAGCAGTGAATTTGAACTGGAGTTAGATGTATTGCATCCTGTGGATACGATTCTTACTTCCGATACGGTCATCGTTTATGCGGTCCCGGATCAGCCGCTGGTTATTAATTCCGGCTTCGATGAATTTTGTGCCGGTGAAACCGTAGTACTTACTTCTTCTTATGATGAAAATAATCAATGGTATTTTGATGGTGAACTATTGTCAGGTGAAACCGGGATTAGTCTGGAGGTTTTTGAGGCTGGGGTATATCAGGTAGCCTATACTTCAACGGAAGGTTGCGCTTCCATTTCTGAAGAGACTAGCATTACGATTCAGGAAAATCCGGAGATTCCCGAGTACGGTAATACCAATAACTTATTAAGCCTACTGGAAAGTATTATTTATGATTCCAATATTTCATATCAATGGTATCAGGATGGCGTTCTCTTATTCGACCAGACAACGCCGGAGTATTGTGCACTTGACGATGCTACTTATACCCTTGAAGTGACAGACGCTAATACTGGCTGCATCAGTGTTTTTACACAAACAATTATCTACGATGAAAATCTAAGTTGTTTCTCTGTATCAGGAGATTTAGCTAATGATATAGCGTTAAAAATATTCCCTAATCCGGTTGCTGAGTGGATCAATATTTCTTTGAACCTCTCAGAAGCAATTACCCTCGAAATCCGATTTTATGACATGTTGGGTAGGCTTCAAAATAATGAAGTGCTCACCAGGCATGTCAATGGGTTTACCCAATTAGAACCCATTTCTGTTGAAAGGTTGCCAGCCGGGATACACTTTATTGAACTTCGATTTGGAGAAAAGAGTATAATCCAAAAGTTTGTAAAGAACTAAAAGTCTTTAAACCCAAAGTGTATTAAAGCAAAAAAGGCGATCAGTAGTGATACTGGTCGCCGATTTTGTTTATTGGTGTTAGAGCATGTTGGGGATTTATCCTTCGGGCTGTAAATGTCCATTTCCGGAACCTCGCTTCACTATTTTTGAGCCACGTAGCCAGCTATGCGGCTCAAAAATAGCTTCCCGAGAACCCAAAACTGAACATTTTCGCTTCCAAAAACAAATCCTCAACATGCTCTTATATTTTTAATTACATCCTAAATCCTCTCTTGCAATAGGATCATTGAATGGAGTGCAGTTACCTGAAGGTAAGCTCTCCGGTACGTATCTATCCAAATAAGGATCATACAGTGAAAACTTCAAGAAAGCAGTTAGGTCATCAACTTGCTCATCAGTCAGATTCAATGG
>JBLHJZ010000434.1:0-4793 GCA_047619515.1 Saprospiraceae bacterium
TCCTGTCAGATAGATAATACCGAGACCGATGGTAGATTTTAAAGCTTCCAGCCAGATCGCTATTTTTTCCAGATCCATCAACGCAGAATAACTATAGATCATTAAAAATAAAAAGCCGCCATATAAAAACAGCATTGGAAACCCAATTTCAGTGAGGTAAAGCAACATATGGACCAATAAAAAATTCACCATCAGATACTGAAACCAGGACCAAAGGTGAAGACCCAGGGAAGCTTTGGGATCATATTTGACTTGTGTATAGGGATCGCGTATATACTCGACCGGGTATTTTTCTATGACATCTTTGGGCCGCCAGCCGGTGGGCATAAACCAGAGCTTAAATTTATCTCCCAGATTTTTAGTTCGCCAGGCATCCTTTGCGAGCTGCCACATATGTAGCCAGTTGATAAGGATGGGGTTCCAGGTGTTGACCGCTTTTTTCACCCCATAAACACAGGGTTCTTCCAGCAACTCTTCCTGAAAAGTACCGAATGCCCGATCCCAAATACAAAAAATAGCGGACAGATTTTTATCCAAATAAATATCATTGATCGCATGATGAACCCGGTGCTGTGATGGCGTCACGAGGATATATTCTATAAATCCAAGCTTTGGAATATGTCGGGTATGATACCAAAACTGCATAAACAAATGTAAGGGAGCAATGACGCCAATCACTTCAGTAGGCAATCCCAATAAAGCTGCCGGAAAGAGAAAGATAAATCCAAGGCTTACGATATTAGAAATCGGTTGTCGGAGGGCACAGGCCAAATTAAATTCTTCACTACTGTGGTGGATGATATGTCGGTTCCAAAAAATATTAATACTATGATTCAGGCGATGACTCCAATAGCCTGCAAAATCAATAGCAATAAAGCTCAATAGCCAAACCAGCCAGGTCGTTTTTATTTCGATCAATGCAATATGGCCAACTACCCAATCATAACTGATAATAATGACACTAAGTTGGAGGACACTTTTCAAGGTATTGGTAGAACCGGAACTCAGGCTCGATATCGTATCCATACTCCGAATTGTCATTTCTCCTTTCCACCAGGCATAGAGGAACTCAATGAGCATCAGCCCAATGAAAACCGGAATGGCGATTAGGAGTACTTTAGCGTATGCGTCCATAAAAAGGCGGTTTTATTTCATTCAAAAATCTGTACTTCAAAAATCCTATTATAAAAAGTTACTTAATCAGGGTATGTTCCAACAGATTCTCTGTATCTCTAAGAATTTGCTCCTGCAATTTTAGTGAAATACTTTTCATTTTTGGCTGTTTTGCCACAAAGGTATATCAATAAATGATATTAAATCAAGAAACACTATTGCCGTATGATTAAAGTCCGCCTATCGTGCACATGCCGAAATTAAAATCTGTAAAATAGGTAAAATTTTGGTAAAAATATTGAGGGGCTTGAGGTTTGGCTATAGCGGCGGAATATATGAGGTAGCGACATTTGCAGGCGTTGGCATTTTCTTCACCGTGTTTGCCTTCTGTATTCATTCTATTATGATCATCTCTCCATCTCTAAAGTTTTGAATTTTTCAAATGTCTTTCCGTTGTATTTATTTTTCTTTGGTTTTTCATTAAGGGATAGGGTATTAATAAGTGTCCGATTTAGGCGAAGTTATTTTGGCTTTAGACAAGCGCAAAAAATAGGGAATAGTGGTTCTATGCGCTATTTTTTGTGTGAAGTATAAAGTCAAAAGAACGAGTATAAAGCAGACAGTTATTAGTAACCTGTCCCTAAGATTTATTCAAAGGCAAAGTAAATTTAAAATCACTTCCTATTCCTTCTTCGCTTTCAACCCAAATATTCCCACCGAGTTTTTCCACGAATTCTTTGCAAAGTATTAATCCTAAGCCAGAACCTGTTTCGTTTGCGGTGCCTTTAGATACTATATTTGTAGATATATCGAATAGCTTTTTACACGTTGCTTCATTTATCCCAACTCCATTATCAGAAATAGAAATTTCAACATGGTTTTGATCTGAAATTACGAAAACATTTATATTTCCTCCCGGTTTCGTGAATTTGATTGCATTGGAAATAAGATTTCGTAAAATTATTTCTACCATATTTACATCGGAATAAATTTCAATTTCATCTGATCCAATTTGATTTAAAGCTATGTTCTTGGTTTTTGCAGTAGAATTCGATTGTTGTAATATTTTTTGAATAATAGTAGATACATTTATTTTTTCTGAATAATAATGGATTTTTCCAGTTTGTGATTTTGCCCAAATTAATAAATTATCAAGTAAAATAAGTGTGTTATTGGCTGATGAGTTTATCAGTCCTAAATACATTTCAGATTTTGCAACGTCTAACTCTTTTACGGTTTCAATTAATATTTCTGATAATCCTAAAATATTATTAAATGGACTTCTCAAATCGTGCGCAATGATTGAAAACATTTTGTCTTTAGTGGCATTAAGTTCTCTTAATTTTGTTTCGCTTTCTTTTAATACCTTTTCTGCTTCTTTGTGTTCGGTAATATCACGAATTGCTCCGACAAGAAACTTTTTTCCGTTAGAATCAATAAACCGTGACTTCCTTGTAGAAATCATTAGCGTTTGGCCGTCCCTTACGGTAAGCGACTCCTCGTTTATATTTTCCAGCCCATCCGTAAGTACCTGATTATCAATTTTTAAAAAACTTTCCCTCTCATCAGGAGGAACATCTTCGGCAAGGGTTTTGCCAATTATTTCAGCCCTTGGAAGCTCAAAGATTTCACAAAAAGCATCATTCACTAAGATTAACCTACTTTGATCATCCTTTACAAATACAGAGTCTCCCATATTGTTAAAGATTGTATGGTTGTATTTCTCACTTTTTTCTCCGTTTTGAAATGAAGAATGCGACCGAAAAAGTTCAATTTGCTTCTTGAGTTCGGCAATCTGGTTTTCTAATTCCTGGCGTGTTGGTTTATTACTCATTTTTTAAATTACTTATAACGTGTGTCGAGAAGAGACGCAGTGCCGACCTTATGGAGGCATTGTCGATCTCCACGATGTTAGGCACATACCTTTTATTTAAAGGATAGTAATCAAAGAA
This sequence comes from Saprospiraceae bacterium, assembly GCA_047619515.1. Classification (GTDB taxonomy): domain Bacteria; phylum Bacteroidota; class Bacteroidia; order Chitinophagales; family Saprospiraceae; genus JAHDHW01. Next base: position 3,066 of record JBLHJZ010000434.1, read on the forward strand.
TCTTTAGTTATTTCATCAACAAAATTATGGGTTATTTTATCCGTTTTTTTATCAATATTTCTCTCAAAGAGATTTATCAATTCTTTGGTACTCAGGTTTCCTGTGGAAATAAGCAACAATTTATAATGTTCAACTTTTGATAGATGCGGATTATAGAAGTCAGTATCTTTTGAGATAATAATTCTGCCTTATTTTAAGAAACTGACCCTAATAATTCAAGAACAGTTTCTACTGGATATCTCAACCCTCTTATTTAAATTTTGCCATGACAGATGATTGGGTCTACTGTGATTTTCTTTAATAAGTATTTGGCAATCAATTTATTATAATTTATGATCGTAAAAATAAATTTTACTAAATACTACTTCTAAAGATAGACTTATTTTATCAAATATTCAATTCAATCTTAATCTAATTAACTTTCGAATGCTTGCTTTATCCGTGTATCTTTTGATAACAATTGTCATAATTATAATTTTAAGTAAGATCCTAATTTTAATAATGACTTGATCAAATACGACTTCACTTTCCATTAATCTTAAAATGAAAAGACTTGGCCCGCGTCAAAGCCTCATAGCCCAAAGTCGATAAAGTACATCCCCTGCCACTATTCTTTACACCTGTCCAGGCCAATGCCGGATCCAGATAATCACAGCGATTCATAAAAAAAGTACCTGTTTCTATTTGATTTCCAATTTCATTTGCTTTCTCCATATCGTTTGTCCAAACCGAAGCAGTCAGCCCATACTGGCTATCATTCATCAAAGCAATAGCTTCCTCATCATTTTTGACAGACATAATACCGACGACAGGAGCGAAACTTTCTTCCTGCATGATCTCCATCGAATGATCTACATTAATTAATACTTGAGGCGCCATATAGGGCGTACCGGGTTTATGAGCTAAAAATAGATTTGGCGCTATCAAAGTTTTCGCTCCGGCCTGTACTGCTTTATCAATTTGATTTTGAGCATAAATAGCCGCGGAAGCTCGAACCATCGGCCCAAGGGTCATGGAAGTATCCAGCGGATTCCCCAGCTTATATTGTTTGGTCAAATGTACAAAGCCATCCACAAAATCACTGAATACCTTTTCCTGCACATATATCCGCTCTATACCACAACAGGATTGACCAGAATTAAAAAAGGCGCCGTCCACTAAATTCTCAATCGCATTCCCCAAATGAGCATCTGCCCGAACATAAGCCGGATCTTTACCTCCCAATTCCAGACCCGCATTAATAAAACGGCTGCTCATTGCTTGCTGCACTGCTGCACCGCCTGCTACAGAGCCCGTAAAAGCTATATAGTCAATCCTGGAATCTTTGATGATTTCAGCAACCTGCGTATGTTCCAAATGCAAATATTGAAAAACGCCTTTGGGCAGACCCGCATATTCAAAAGCTGCTGCATAACGTTCCGCACAAAGGGGGGTTTGCTTGGCATGTTTTAAAATGACGGCATTCCCGGACATGATCGCCGGAATGATCGCATTGACAGAAGTCAGGTAGGGATAATTCCAGGGCGCCAATACGAAGACCGTACCCAATGGTTCGCGTTTGATAGATCGTTGAAAACCAGGCTGCTCCGGCAAGACTATATCGGCGAGGGATTTTTCAGCTATATCAATCATATAAAAGGCACGCTCCTGGAATCCTTTAGTCAATTCGAAAGGCGTATATCGAATAGGCCGTCCCATTTGCCAGGTCAATTCCTCGCCGATCTCCTC
>JBLHJZ010000435.1:0-4786 GCA_047619515.1 Saprospiraceae bacterium
TGGTGATCGACCTACGGTCTGGTGATCGACCTACGGTCTGGTGATCGACCTACGGTCTGGTGATCGACCTACGGTCTGGTGATCGACCTACGGTCTGGTGATCGACCTACGGTCTGGTGATCGACCTACGGTCTGGTGATCGACCTGCGGTTTTGTGGAACCGCTACGAAGCGACCTCACAAAACTGCAGGTCGATCACCAAGCCCTCCTTACTGGCTCTCAATACTTCGCTCATCAATCACCTGTGCCTTTTCCTCTTCAAAATCCAGAATCACAAACTCCACCCGCCTATTCTGCTGCCGACCTTCATCCGTAGTGTTGAGGTCGATAGGATAAATCTCTCCATACCCTTTGTATTCCAGTCGGGAATCGGCTATAGATTTATTGATCAGATAATTAAAAACAGATTGGCATCGATTATCGGAAAGTAACTCGTTATAGGAATCCGATCCCCGGCTATCCGTATGCCCATTAATGGCGATCCGCATACTTGGATATTTGAGGAGCAGATTGACCAATTCGTCCAGCTGCTCAAAAGAGGTAGGTAGCAAATTCCATTTATCGAAGTCGAAATAGATACGATCCAGGCGAATGACATCTCCTATCTTTACATCTAAAATTTCTAAGGTTTTCACGACGGGTTCTATGGTAGTTATCTGTCGGAGACTGACATCATCGAGGATATAATACGGATTATGCCAGGCAGTACCATGACTGTTTTTTACATCTTTAAAAGTAGTATTATCATTATCGAAAAAATTACCGATAAGCAGGAAACGTTCGTCACCATCCGCAGTAAAAGTGGCGGATATTTTTTGCCATTTAGGTTTTTTGGGATTGATAATGTCTGTTTCGTTTACAATTAATCTAAGTGCAGTAATGGGTTGAATATCTTTATTCATAAAAGGAACTCTACTCAATAAGGCACCGATATTATTAGAAGCCATAACAGCCTGGCCATGCCTTTTGACCCAAAATTCCAGAATATATTCTTCACCTTGTTCTAAATCAAGATCCAATTTGACCTGGATATATTCCCTCCAGGTATCAGAATTTTTAGAGTTAGGATTATGTGTGAGTATCCCGATCATTTGATCACCTGTTCGGGGTTTTTCAGAAGAATAGTCATTAATATTGAATAACAAATCAGGAGTCGTTTCCGTCGGGCTGGTCCAATGCGCTATATGATTCCGGAAAGCTAAATAGGATTCAATATTTATTTCCGGTATTTTCTTTCTCAATTTTTCAAAACCCGGGTTCGGGACTAAATTTGCCCCGGTATCTCGTTGAATAGTTTCCTGACTATAAGTAAGGTCAAAAGAAAACACCAACGCCAATAAGGTAAGTATCAGTAAATTATTTTTCATATTCATTTTTTTTATAAAGAGCAGTTTTTAATGGCGGGGGTAAATACTTGATTCTCAATCTCAAGCACCATTGAGTAATCCAAAAACAAAGCCAAGGTAAGGGAGGATTTTAAGATCAAGTTCAAGAATCAAGCTCAAGCTCAAAACCGGGAAGCTTAAAATCATTCGGAATCAGACTTGAACTTCATGATTAATTTCTTAAATATTTTCCTACCTTTGGAACTCTTATTCCAATATGCCTGTTAAAGCGTTGGAAAAGTTCTTTAAAAACACGGGGCTGACTGGAATCGACAGGAAAGATATTCGGTTAGTAAGCATGCCGAGCTATGAATACTCAACTCGTTAAAATCGGTATTCGAAACTTTTCACATGGCAATCGTAATTTTGCCATGGCTGCGTAATTCTAGGAATTAACAGCCATTGTGCCGTACGTTTGATGTCTGATATACATCGTGCCGCATATCAACCCGCCCGAGAGGGCATTCAGACTAGCTGCGAGGATCTCCTTGACCACTAAGCGAAATTAAAGAGGATACGGAATTTATTAAGGAGGGTTAGCTGTCCTGATCTTTTCCCGACAATCCAACAGTAAACTAAGCATGTAGAAAGCTCTCAGAAGCTTTGTCTGGACCAGGGTTCAACTCCCTGCAGCTCCACCAAAAACAAAAGCTCAGGTTTTATTTTAAAACCTGGGCTTTTTTTATGCCCGGCACAAAAGCACACTCAAGCGAGTTTTCAACTTGCGTCTCCCTACGCCCAATAATCCCTCACCCCAATCCCAGCACCTCTTATTCAGCGACTTTGAGAAACGAATCTACCCTAAAAAGGAGCCCAGATCAGTTGGTAACTGCTAAATTGATTCATATCTTGAGCTTAATAAAATACCCTTTCCGTATAGTAGCACTTCATAATATTAAATACATGAATAGAAGAAATTTTATAGAGAAAACAGGAATGCTAGGAGCAGCAGCATTATTACCTTTGTCAAGTTGTTCAATATTTGAGAAACCTAAGTATAAAATGGGCTATCAGCTTTATTCCATTCGCGATGAGATGGCTAAGGATCCCGTTGCTACACTGAAAGTTCTTAAGGCTATGGGGTATGAGGATTTTGAGACCTATGGCTTTGATGCTGAAAAAGGGACATTCTATGGATTTATAGCTTCAGAATTCAAGAAGATACTTGATGATCTGCAAATCACTACCACAAGTGGACATTATGGTTTCTCTCCCTATCTCTCTAAATCAGAGGATGATTTAAAACGTTTTGTGGAGGAGTGTATAAAAGGAGCTCACGCTGTGGGAATGAAATATATCACCTGGCCATGGATAGCGCCAGAGCAACGGACAATGGATAATTTTAAATTGATGTCTAAAAAACTCAATGTAATTGGCGAGCAGGTAACTGCCGCTGGCCTTGGATTTGCCTACCATAATCATGGCTTCGAATTCGAAGATCACGAGGGCGAAAATGGGTATGATATTATATTAAAGGAAACAGACCCTTCACTGGTTAAATTTCAAATGGACATGTATTGGGTGATGCATTCTGCTAAACTCACCCCTAAGGAATTGATAGCTAATCAACCGGGACGATACGTCATGTGGCACATAAAAGATATGGACAAAGTTACCAGGGATTATACCGAGCTAGGTAATGGCTCTATTGACTATGTCAAAATACTTCCGGATCCAATGGCGTCCGGACTCGAATTTTATTATTTGGAGCAAGGAGGCAATTATGCAAGCAACTCCATAAAAAGTGCGGCAGATAGTGCTGATTATTTTAAAAAAAACTTACAACAATATCTGTAAACGCTCAAACCAACTCTTAACATAGTTTATCTATCGAGGTAAAAAACGAAGGGATCCACAAGATTAATTTTTTCCCAAATCCAAGCTAAACTGTTTATTTTGAATTTGGACTATTTCTCATCCAATAATTCAGATTTTTATACTGAAGCTTATGATATTACCGGTCGATTTTTACAAAAATAAGCTCGAACGGTAAAAGAGGGAAGCAATCCTATGAATTTTGATTTTAGTGGATTGGGGAAAGGGATTTTTGGTCTAAAATTAATTCAGCATCAAGAACAGATTTTTCGTAAAATCATCATTCATTAATTGGCGTAAGGGGCAGGTCTTATCGATTTTTACCAAAAACAAAAAGCTCAGGTTTTTATTAAAACCTGAGCTTTTTTATATATCCACCCTGAAAGAAGTTAGCAAATACGTTTCCTCCATTTTTTCAACTCTCAACGCTAACTCCATTGATACACAGTATCAAGCCAGCGTCAATGCTCGAAAGGACAAGGTTCCACTACAAGCTCTCCGTCCTCCCTACTTCCCCACCAACACCTGCAACACCTCATTATTATTAGCAATCAAATACAACGCCGTCCCATTCGCCAAGGTCAGCTTTTCAATATCCCGGGCTTCATGGCTGGCCCACAGGCCGATATCCTTATTATTAGCAACAGTAAAACTACCTTTTCCATCGCCGAGTAAGAGGACACCATTGAAAGCATCATAAACGCCCGTCTCCGTATCGGCACCCGAATCATTACCGATCAGTAAGATATCATCATTGCCATCTTTATTGAAATCATCAACGAGGAGATTAGTCACTGGAGCCATTTGAGTTTCGGTAGGAAGGATTTTTGCGGTGAAATTTCCTTTACCATCATTTTCAAAATAAGTGGTTTTAAAAGTTTTTGCATCAAGGCGTTGCGCACTGGCGATGGCACTTTTGGTAAAAATATCCTCTACGGTAGCGGTACCATATTTTTCGTAACGGGGATAATTTTTCTTGATCTTGGAGATTTGTTTAGTCAGGGCATCTCTTCCTGCAAAAGGGTAGAGCTGGCCATTTTTGGTATAAGCCATGATCGGTTCAATGCCGCCGTTATTATCAAAGTCTTTATAGACTATCGCAATGGGGGCAATTTCGGAAGCTTTTAAACGGGTATTTTGTCCGAGATTACCACTGACGATATCGAGGTCGCCGTCCTTGTCGAAGTCATCCAAGGCCAGACAGTTCCACCAGCCATTGGAATTTCCAGTGCCGCTCTGGGTGCTTATATTGCTTAGTTTCTTACCATCATTTTTAAACACGGTAATCGGCATCCACTCTCCGGAAACAATCATCTCCGCCTTTTGATCACCATCCAAATCGCCCCATTTAATATCCGTGACCATACCGATATTTTTAAAATCAGCACCTACCTTATCGGTAACGTCTGTGAAATTCCCTTTATCATTTTGTAAAATATAACTTTGTGGAATCGTTGGATAGCGGCCAGGTACATGTCGGCCACCGACAAATAAATCGGAGTCGCCGTCGCCATCATAATCATAGGCACTTACACAGGAACCGCTGACATTGAATGTTGGTAATTTTGCTTTGGTGAAATTACCGC
>JBLHJZ010000436.1:0-4761 GCA_047619515.1 Saprospiraceae bacterium
ATGGAGAGGTTATTAGGATTTATTAGAAATTTGGGAATTGGGATTTAGGGATTAGAATTCGGGAATTGGTGTTCGGTGTTCGGTAGGGTGATGAAGATATTCAAAAATAAAACTCATAAAGCAACTTTACTTTTAAATACCTTACACTTGCCAAATGCTACCACTCACCATTCAAAACATACCTTATTGACTCACTTTCAATACTTTTTACATTTCTATTTTCTTAACTTAAGCTATATTTCTATTTTAAAAAACTAAATATTGCTTTGCTTTTGTAACCCGTTAAACTATCTTTACGTTCAGTCTGATAACCCTGGAAGACATAAAATAAATCACATTATGATGCCATTTGACATTTCTAAAGGTTACACTATTCTGGATGAAAATGAATTAAACGTCATTGAACTTCAATCAATACGTCAAATAGAAAATTGGTTTCAGGCCACAATAAAATCCAGAAAAATTACAGAATCCCTTCAGGCACAATTCAATGAAATTGAGACCTCTATCAAACAGAGAGATTTCAAAACTGTTCAAAAAATAGAATTGGAAATCATTTCCCAGCAATTAAAAATCAAAGAGCTTGGTCAAGCACTCAGCGAAATCCAAATGGGTAAAAAGGATATTATCTATTTCAAAATAGCGGAGCAGGTTTAAATGTTGAATACTGGCTCTAAATATTTGCCCCTATTCAGTAGCTGCCCATTGAGAATCCGCTAAAAAGGATTCTTAGAAATTTGCGTAATCCGTGAAAATCCGTGTCGATATTCTCTTTAGCGTATTTTATAAACTGACATGGATTTTCGCTAATTTACGCTAATTATTTTTTGCTCTCGCAAAAAACCCTTTTCCCTTCCAGGCTAATAATCCTTACCAAATATTTTGTATCTTATTTTTTTTAAAATATTTTGGCAGACTACCTTGACGAGTGTATTCTTTCGTAATCATGCGTTAAAAAGAACAAAATAGATGCAATTTTCAAAAAACTAAACTACAAAGACCAGCAAAAAGTCTTCGTGCTCCATCCTCCCGAATCTTTCAACGAAAACTTAAAAAGTATCGCGGAGACTGCGGAAATCAAAATTACCGCCCGCAAAACCGATAAGATTGAATTCCTCATCCTATTCGCTATCCATCAGGCAGAAATGAACGAAATCGTTGCTAATACATTTCCACAACTCATTGGCGATGCCATGGTCTGGGTGGCTTACCCAAAGAAAAGTTCCAAAAAATATAAAACCGATTTTAACCGCGACAGCGGCTGGGAAATTATGGGCCAATTTGAAATGGAAGGTGTACGAATGGTGGCTATTGATGAAGACTGGTCGGCGCTGCGGTTTAGGAAAGTGGATTATATCAAAACCATGAAGAGGAAATTTGGAACGCTTTCTGAAAAAGGAGCGAAAAAGGTGAAGAAGTAATTTCCTGATCCTAATTCTTAAATGAACTGACAAATAAACTCGTATTACTCAATATTACTGAAAGTGAAATTTTCATATTCTCTCAGCGATTCTCATTTTCTCCGCGGTTTTAAAAAATTAATCCCAGAAAAGAAGGAACGCTGAGAATTCAAAAATTGTAAAAGTAATAAAGGTTCAAATGTCAATTCCTCTAATTCCGAATATAGGAGTGTTCAGGAAATATTTTTAGGTTTAATATTCTGCTAAAAGTCAGGCTCACCCCCGCCTCCACAGAACCTGTCCGTAGGGGCCGGAGGGCAGGGATCCCAAAGTTCTGATCTGCTTTCGCAAATCCTTCACTTTGTGCTCAATGATCCAGTCTCCTGTCATTGTTCAATGCGTTCCAGTAGGATCATTGAGCGTGAAATTCAAATTTTTCACATGAAAAATAGAATTTCAGGATCGGTGAGCCGTATTTTTTATTCGGCAATAACTTTTTCTGGACATTCCTAAATAATAATTAAAAAAGTGACTTTTTCAATCTACTCCGTATAAAAGAAGTATTAATTGTTTTAGGTAGTAATTTTTTTCCTGTCCGGAATTTCCATTTTTAGCTATTCAGCTGCGTTTTCGATAGAGTTTACCAACGTTTTTACGAATTGAAATTTGTAGTAATCCTTACAAGGACTTACTTCAAAATCATTTTACCTGAGTCTAAAACTATGTTTTTAGACTCTAAAATTATAAACGTTTATGAAAAAAAATGTAACGTTGAAAGCGAAGGAAACGAAAGCTACCAATTCGGATTTTTACAATCTGTTTCGTCCTATCGCTCCAAGTATTGAAACCATAGGAAAGGTGGCACAAATTATCAGCGCCTTAACAGAAGCGGTAACCATCTGGTATATCACGCAAAGTGAAATGGCCGGCAACTCAAAATTTATCGCTATCACGGTTTCTATTATTTCGATGATTTTAGTGATCGCCGTCTTAGAACTGGGAGGTAGAAAATTTCTTCAGGTGCTTACCAGGGCTATTGTATGGAAGCGCCTCAAAAGCTCATGGTATGTCGCCTTGTTTGCTATCGTGGCAGTAGTTACCATAGGCATGGGAGTAATCTCTTTCAACTTGTCGACCAATGGTATACATCATACTTTTGTATCGAATGTACAGACGGTTGCCAACTTTGACGATTCGGATTTGAAAAATGAATTCCGAACGAACGCCAAAGAAATTACCGCTCGATTTGACAAGGATTTTTCGATGACCAAAGCCAACTATGATGATCGAATTATCAGTACAAACAATCAATATGAAGCAAGAATCAGTGCTGCCCAACTAAAAGCAGATCAGTACCATCAAAAATACAACAGCGGATTAAAATGGGCGAAAAGCCAGGCAGATAAATATTTGAAACAGATCACAAGCCTGGAAGCTGAAAAAACCGCTTTGATCGCTAGCCTCCAGGAGGAGCATGCGGGGAAATTAGAAAGCTCACAAACCGGAAGAGATAAAGCCATTGCCGAAGAACGTAGTCGACTGAATGTGGCTAGTGAAAAAGGTCAAACAGCCCTATTAAAAGTGTATGGCCGCAAATCTAAAAAGGCCAACTTTTGGGGTTCCCTGTTTTCTTTTTTCGTTGGTTTTAGTGTGATACTAGCTTTTATTTGCATCATCAGTGTAGAAGTCTTTCGCAGGGGAGCGGGTATTGAGGTGACTTATGAAGAAGAGGAGAAAGACTTATCGATTCCTGAATTATTTTGGAATGGTCTAAAAGCAAGGTTCGAAAATTTCTTTAGAAAACGGGTAGAACGTTTTGCAAAAATATCCAACCCTGCTCGACCGGGAAATGTTATCGGTTTTAATGCACATCGAAATTTCGCAACGAATGAAGTAAGTCCTGAAATGCGAGATGACCAATCAACCGTTAAATAAAACCCCTGTGCCCTTTGTGTCTTCTCAGTGATAGGGTGTACAATCTAACGATATAAAGTTGCGTCAGTTTTTGAGCATCAATAAAGATTGATTCTTCCCTGCAGTTCTTACTGTAGCTTTTTATCCCGAAGGGATTTAATGTAAATAGCCACCGATTTCATCGGTGGCTATTCGATTTAAATCCCTTCAGGATTATTTCTTATTGTAAAGTAGGGAATCCCTCGATTTCCTAATGAATACAAATCAAAAAGCGACGCAACTTTACCCCCGCATATTGTACACCCTACTTCTCAGTGGTCTCTGTGTTCCGAAAAAAATTGGACACAGAGGACACAGAGAAGTCACAGCGGTCACAAAGAATTAGAGCATATTTGTTATCTTGCGAACCAAAACAAAGCAAATATGAAATCCAATTTCCAAATCTTTTTCTATCTCCTGATTTTTCTAAGTCTTAGTTCCTGTTCCACAGAAACAGCGACGACTTCAGTTCCCGACATCAGCGTCCAATGGACACTTGAAAAAAACTATGAGCAAAACGGCCAATCCGTTCATGCAGCAACATTTACGATCACCAATAATGCTTCCACTTCATTAGGTGATAATTGGGAAATGTATTGGAACCAATCTCCCAGAGGCATTGTCAGTATTGATTCTACTAAAAATGTTGAAATCCTTTGGATCAACGGAGACTACTACCGTATGCGGCCAAAGGCTGGTTTTACACTTGGCGCCAAAAAAACGGTCGAGATCAAAACAATTGGAGAAGTATGGTTGATCAAAGAGGCCGACGGGCCGGTCGGCGTATACCTGGTTTCCAATCCCGGAGATACAGAAACGGTTCATCCAATCAAAGATTTTGAAATAAGCCCTTTTACAAATCCGAATCAAGTCACCAGAAATAAGAATGACAATGAGCCTATTCCTACAGCGGAATATCTTTTTGATCAAAACAAAAAACTTAGTCAATTAGATAGTGAGCAATGGTATAAATCTATTCCTTCTGTTATTGGATATGAAAAGGAAGCTGGAGTATTTGACCTTGATAAAAATTTTGCGATTTCCTGCGCTGAAGATCTAAAATCGGAAGCGCTATTATTGCGGGACGCTTTGAAAACGTTACACTATCTCAAAGCTCCCATAAAAGATAGAGATGGAGATATTGTTTTAAAAATAGATCCTAAAATCGCGGAGCCGGAAGGCTATCGCATCCATGTTGAAAATGAAAAAATTCATATTAATGGATTTGACAAAGCAGGTGTTTTTTATGGTGTTCAAACACTATTGAATCTAATAGAAAACAAGAATGGCAAACGTTTTATCAATGCTTGTAAGATTAACGACGCTCCTTCATATTCCTATAGAGGTGTACATCTGGATGTCAGTAGAAACTTTCAAACCAAAGCCACCCTTCTAAAAATGATTGACG
>JBLHJZ010000437.1:0-4756 GCA_047619515.1 Saprospiraceae bacterium
CCGTTCAGGGTACCTATGATGTAAGCCTGACGATCACTACCTGCGATGGTTCGACAGAGACGATTACGAAGACGGATTATATTGTCATAGATAATGCAAATCCGATTTGTACTGCTTATATCATGTCCGATTCAGGGAGTGATACACTGACCCAATGCTCAGGAACCATCCTGGATCCGGGAGGGCTGAGTGATTATCCTAATAATGTAGAATCCACCATTATCATTGACCCGCCAACCTCCGCACCCTTGATTTTGACTTTTCTTGATTTTTCAACAAGAGGAGGAGATGTCGTTAGAATATATGATGGAAATAATTTGAGTGCACCCGTACTAGCCCAATTTTCAGGTACTAATATACCGGTAGGACAAATGATAACGTCTTCAGGAGGTGCGATCGCTATTCGCTTTACTTCAAATGACGATGGCACTCGCCCCGGTTTTGAATTCACCTTTTCTTCTTCGGAATCAGTCGCTGCTCCGGTAGCTGGTTTTACGCCAAGTAGTGCCAGCCCTGCATTGAATACACCTGTTCAGTTTACAGATAATTCATTGAATGCCGGAGAGTATTTCTGGGATTTTGGAGATACTTTTACTTCTACGGAAGCAGCGCCTGTTCATCAATACACTACTCCCGGAACTTATACTGTGACACAGAATATTACGAACTGTGAAGGGACTGCTATGATGAGTACACAGATAACAGTTGGTGCCGGTGGCATTATAAATCTAAATCCGGATTCTATTTGCGTTACTTTGAATGCCGGCGATCAGTTGAACACTTCTTTTACCATTTCAAATAGTGGTTTGGGAGACTTATACTACGGCCTGTCAGAGAGTACTACGCCATGGCTTGGTTTAGCAGTACAATCCGGTGAGCTTGTCCCTGGAGGGAATACGACTATTAATCTTAATTTCGATGCGACGGATTTGGCGGCGGATACCTTGTATTATAACATCCCTATGGAGAGTGGAGATACGAGCCAGTTTTCTTTTACTTTTCCGGTAAAGCTGATTGTACTTCCATTTCCTCAAGCAAATTATGAGGTGGAAATATTAAATATCTGTAATGGAACCTACCAGTTTTTAGATGCTACTATCAATCCTGCTACTTCCTGGCTTTGGAATTTTGGCGATGGTAATACTTCCACCGATACCTTACCGATTCATCAATATGAGGAAGAAGGGGTCTATGATGTGTCGCTATTAGTTTGTAATGCTTTGGGTTGTGATTCGATATTGCAAGAGCAATTAATAGTCGTAAGTTACTGCGATACCTTGACGATAAGCGATATTGGCTACTCGTTTTTTGATAACTGTAACGGGTTAATATTTGATCAGGGCGGACCGACAGGGGATTACCAAAATAATTCGGATTATACCATCACGATTGCTCCGACAGGTGCGGATAATGTGACTTTGACCGTACACACTTTTCAGCTACAACCAGGGTTTGATTATTTGCGGGTATATGATGGTTTGAATATATCAGCACCACTCCTTAATGCATTGACCGGAACGTTGAGTGCAGGGTTTTCGATTACTTCTACAGGCAATGCTATGACTCTTCATTTTACTTCCAATAGTGCTTTGGCTTTTGATGGTTTTGAATTGGAATGGACCTGCAATGGCGGCGTATTGCCTCCGGATGCTGCGTCATTTTTAGCTGTCCAGGATCAGGATTGTAGTAATATGGTATCATTTGAAGCGCTGCCAATCGGCACCTTCGATTATAATTGGGACTTCGGAGATGGCAATACAATCACTACAAATGGCTCTTCTTTGGTTTACAACTATCAGACTGCCGGCACTTATACCGTGAATCTGGAAGTGAGCAATGCCGTAGGTTCTTCTACCTATGAAGAAATGGTGACGGTCGCAGATATTCCATTTATGCTGGATGCAACAATTTCTGCCGATACCGTCAATATCAATGAAATATTTACAATGGATGCGATAGTAGATATCACGCCTGCGAGCTATATCTGGATTCCGCAAGTTGGTGATACCTTAAGCGGTGCCAGTGAAAGTTACTCCTACTCGGCCATGGGTGATTATATCATTTATCTTGAAGTGACGGATATCGATGGTTGTATGATGTATGTTGAAAAACCGATTCATGTGACGAGCATCGTTGGTTCGGAGGAGATTTCTGTGATCGAAAAATTCCAGATAATTCCAAATCCATCAAACGGACAGTTTATCTTATCTCTCGGTTTTTCTGAAATGAAAAATGCCGATATCGTGCTCTTCAATACACTGGGTCAACTTATCCACCGGGAGTCCTTAGGGACTATTGATTCGATCAATAAGGATTTAAACTTTAATCAATTGCCAGGAGGTATTTACTTCCTTTCCGTGATTACTGATCGTGGTTCCGTAGGGGTGCAACGATTGGTGATTCAAAAATAAACACAGTGTTTCTTTACCTCTCCGCGTAATCTCCTTTCTCTCTGCGGTTAATTATTTAAAAACCGCAGAGAGAAAGAGTTTACGCAGAGTTTTTTTATCTCAGTCGTTCCACCAATCTTACTAATAATTGCTTCTGTATTTAAAAATTATAGAAACGATTTTATTAAACTGGTGGCACGACTTTTATAATTATAGCCTCTCTGCGTATTCTCTTTTCCCTCTGCGGTGAATTATTTAAAAACCGCAGAGGTATTGTGTAGAATGCCAAATAATTATCAAAATTTCATCACCTTCTGATGACTAATTCCATCAGGTGTAGAAATACTAAGGAAGTAAATACCGACAGGGAGCCCCTGCAAATCATTAATTTCGAGTAATTGTCCATTCGTATAAGTATCAAACGCTTTTTCAAAGACAAGCTGCCCCTTGGTATCGAATAGCTGAACATTTGATGTTCCTCCTTTACGCAGATTGATTTCGATAGAAAAAGACTGGCTAAAAGGATTGGGATATATTTTTACCTGATCATTAGTCAATGGCCTTTCAACAGCATTGATGCATTGCGTATCAAACAGATAACTCGCCGTATAAGTACTGGTAGTATTGTCTAAACAATTGGCTTCGACCTGAAACTCATAAGTACTACAGTTATCTAGGTCAATTACGGTAAACGGAGGTGATACATTTGAAAAAACCGTCCAATTCGACCCGGTTACTTTTTTAATTCTTAAATTATGGTCGCTGTGATCCTCCGTAAAGTCTTCCCAGGTAAGTACCGCTGTATTTTCCAAAACCTGAAGGGTATCCAAATCGGTTGGCTGGTCACAGGACGGAGTAGCCCCCTCGATGATCGTGATACAATAATCCTCGACTTCACCATATTGGAATGCTCCACATGTTTCGGGTTCTTCTATACCATTGGGGCCAATCCACTGCATAACTATACGCATTCTGGTAATCCCCAAAGGAGTAGTACCCGGAATAAAAATCTCTCCGGTAACTGCCGAATTGAAACCGCCTCCTGCATCAAAAGCTAATTCGGCAACCGGATCAAACTCGCCATCAAAATTGAAATCAATCCATATTTTGAAATATTCATCAAAGGCATTCCCATCATAACCCGGAGTAAGTGCTATATTATAGTTGCTAAAAGTCATAAATTCGGCGGTCGTATCCGTAAAGTTTCCATATCCATTATCCGAGCCTGAATTATTAATAAAATCCCCCACCTGGATTTCTTCTATCCATTCAAATTCTGCATCAGTTGATATGGATTCACAATAAGTGAAATCTGTACATGCCCCACATCCCAAAGTCGTAAATACAAAAGGAACACTAAACCCGGTAGTCTGGTTGGCGCACACGGTCTGTATTAAGATAGTATAAATTGCACAGGGATCGAGTTCTCCTATGGAGGCGGAAGTCCCGGTAATTGTAGGTATAAATCCACCATCAGCGGAAGAAGCGTATAACAAATTATAGGATTGTGCAGCCAATACGCTATTCCAACTTACTATTATGGAATCAGGGGTTATAAATACCACACTGATACCTGTAGGGGGTACACAGCAACCATCAGTGGTAAAAACAAAACTATCGGAATAGCCGCTATTTTCAGTATCGCATACGGCATCGATTTGAAATTCATATTCAGTACATTCGATTAGGTTTGCAATAGGGTAGGGACTGGTCGCTCCAATGATTTCGTTCCAAAAGGCAGTGCCCACCGCTCTCCATCTGAGGTTAGATGAAAGCGAATTAATCCCGGTAGACCAGGATAGACTAGTACTGACATCGGTCAGATCAATCGCCTCCAGGTCATAAGCAAAAGGACAGGCACTACAGTTGTTCATCAATAAGTCCATGCTGTTAAAGATATTGAGCCGGCCTCCTGTGGTCGTGATACCCTGCAGGCTATTATTTGGATCAACACCATCCAGGATATATTGCTTGGCTAAGGCGGCGGCGGCAGGAGGATTTTGTTTGGCAAGGATCGTCAGGTTGTCACAGGGCGCAGAATAGAGTAGCGCAATAGCTCCGGTAACATGAGGCGTCGCGCCCGATGTTCCACCGAAATTAGTATAGCTGTTTCCAATAGTAGTCGTAAACACATCTTCTCCCGGAGCACCCAGGTCAATGGTAGTGGCTCCGAAGCCTGCTCCGGTGACTTTATTGTCCGTACGATCCGTATTCGTCACTGAAATAAGAAACTCGCTTGGGCAGGCAGTCGGTAGGTCTCCTTCTATATCAACATCTACATTCCCATTAATGGTCGCTCCGCAGCTGGTAATCCCGGCTTCTCCCATTTCATCATAAAAGGTACACCATAAAGGGGCATCATTGGG
>JBLHJZ010000438.1:0-4753 GCA_047619515.1 Saprospiraceae bacterium
GCAACCAATAAAATGGGTGGAATCAAGTGCTTTTCGCTTTCTGTTAAATCCTCCCAACTCAATCCTGCAATTTTCAAATCATGGACAGCAGGGTCATATTTATCTTTGGATTCCAAGACTGCTCTGCGCATCAATTTAATATGATCAAGCAGGTAACGCAACTGGCCATAAAACAGTCCTAAGGTTTGCTCGGGAGCAGATCCATTCCAATGAATGATGCAAGGGCTGGTAAAATTATTCGTCGGATATTCTTTGGCCCAGTCCAGGGAATTGGAGCCCGCTAACAACAGGCCATATCTTGAACGGCCTACACCGCCCGGGCCTTCTTCCAATACCCATTTTAAATTCTTTAATTCTTCTATGAGATCTGTTTTTCGTCCCAGGTCTTCCGTATCTATGAATTTCCCTTGTTCGTGTTCTTCCATTTTATTGACAAGATCCTGGATATGTACTTTTCTTCGCTGGGTGCTCTTTAGTGATTTTGATAAGCTATCTAAATTATGATCCGGTAAAGCATCACTTAGTTTTTTGTGTACATTTTCTGATAATAAATTAATTAACGCATCAATACTTTTTAATTGCGTAATAATTTTGGGTTGTACCACCGCTTCTGTTGTAGCGGTTACAATATGAAGCAATGTTTTATAAGGACTGTTTAAATCTGAATTACTTGCACCGGTCATCGTCATGTAATAATTTCTGCTCAATAATATCGCAGCTAAAGAAGGGTAGTCCTTGTCGTGGTGTAAACGGTTTATCGTATCGCCTGGTGTATCCGGTAATTGTTCCCAGAGTTTGAATTGGGCATTTATCTTTGCGAGATTTTCTACATCCTGGGGCGCCATCGTTAAAGCATCCTCTTCACAAACCTGTACACAAATGGAGCAACCTGTACAAGCTGTCGGATTGACCGCCAAGGAAAACAATTCCCCACTTCCCGGATCAATCAGTGAAGGTGTTTTATAAAATTGATCAGTAACGGCCACCGGAAATGCTGCGACTTCATCCATGACCCTATTAAACTCGTTTCGGGCAGCTTCCAGTTTTTCTCCTTCCAATTTCATTTGAACTACTAAACGATCAAAAGCTAATGGTAGAAAATCTCCGACAGCTTTGACCTCCGATTCATCAATTGTTTTGGCAGCGACTTTTGCTAAATTTTTAAGCATCGGAGTCAGCTTGAGAATAGGTGCTCCTTTGCTTGAAGCGATCGCTGCTCCCGCTTTCATCAATTGCTCCACACCAATAGTGATGGGCGGTATAGCCGAATGAGGACAATGAATAAAACAATCCCCACAGCCGGTACATTTTTTTGAATCGAAAATCGGAAGGGATGCTCTTTTTGAGGATTGATTAAAAAAACTGGCGCTGGCACCTGGCGTTACGGGAACTGCAGCGAAGGGATCGGCTACTAATTCATGGCGTAAGTTATGCTCGTAAAAGAAAGTCGTATCATCATGAAATCTTGAAAGCCGAGAATAGTTGGGGCCGTGATCCTGATGCATCTTTATTGCCAAAGGTACTTCGTCCTGGACATTCGAGGAGGTATTTGTTTTTGCACTATTTGCGTAAAGGGATTCTTCTGTAATTTCCGGATATTGTTTTTCGATTTCCTGCAAAAGAATCTGATGTTTTGGATAAGGGCTGGAAGCTTTTGTAAAAGCCAATCCAAGATAATAATCGGTTTTAGCTTGGTTTGAAACCATGTGCTGAATCGCCATTTCCAAAGAAGCTGTATCAATATCCGGGCGGTATTTTACCGAATATATTTTAAGATTTAATCCTTCCAATGAATTAAGCACCTTATAATAAAAAGGAGAATGTGTTGATCCTGGTCCGGAAGTATTTTCCAAAATAGTCACCGATTTTTTTCCTTTTAATAATACAGCAACCTGCTTTGCAGGAAAAGGATTCAACTGATTAATTTGCAAGAGTTCAGCCTTTCTGTTTGATTCCGGAATTTGATCAAAAAGATCGCTAATCTGCCCTCCAAGAGTGATAATAGCAAAATTGGATGATTTACCTTTTGATGCAACAGGTTTAATATCGAAGCCAAAAATTTCTTTAAACTCCTGAAATGCCTGTTCGATCAATTGCGATAAATGAGCATAAAAATATTTTTGAGTAGCAGCACCTTCAAAGGATATCGCTTCACTATTTTTATGACTACCCAGCACGACAGGGGAATCGAAACTAAACCAGTTGGGAATCCTCCTCCTGGTTCTGCCAAAGACCATTTCCTGAGATGGAGTAGGACATTCTATCTGATCATCCGGATCGCCCAGGTATTTTATAATTAAGTTATCCGCTGGAAGATTAATTTCGGGATTCGGTCGATCTTCGGTCTCCCGACTCCGGTCTTCCGTCTTCCAACCTCCGACTTCATAGTCAGCGATAACAATCCCGGGAATTAACGAAAGCTCCGCTATCCGATGAGCCACCAAAGTCAGATGAATTTCCTGTTGAGGCGAAGTGGCTACTAATTGAAAGCAACCTGTTTCCGCAATAGCGTTTATATTATCAAAATTGTTGAGGCTCGAATATTTAGATTCGCCAACTAAACGGGCATTTGTATTCACCACCAAAGCCAGATGTTGGCGGGAGGCTGTCAATAATTGATTGTAATTTGAGATTACTTTTTCGCCATTCAACAAAGCAGTACCCCTCAATCCTGAAGAAATTAAACCATTAATAAAAGATAAATCCGAAGATTGGTGAGTAGTGACAGTTCGGTGAAATACATTTACTTGCCGTTCCGTATTTTGCAAGGAAGAGGCTTGAAGTCCTTCTCCGATTTTGTATGCCAGTTTTTCAATCATTCCATTCATGTCCGTATTTTTATTGATAATACTCATCCTTGTCAAATACTTTTTCCACCCGCCCCAGCGGAAGGTTGGATTTCTTTTTTTGTTCAAATTGATTGACCCCTTCTAACCAGACAATCGCATCCGTTGGACATCTTTTTATGGCTATGGGGTTTGCCAACTCATTCAATTCATAATTTATCACGGCTAGGTTATTTTTAATTTCAATGACACCTGGAGCTGAATCCGCCACACATCGGGAGCAGGCGGTACACGCCACACTGCATTTCGATTCTGCCAAATCTCCTTCTAGTAGCGAGCGGCATTGTACAATTAGTTTTTGACCGATGGGCATCAATTGAAATAATCCCTTAGGACATACTTCCACACAATCATTGCAGGCGGTACATTTTTCGGCATCGACAACCGGTAAGCCATTTTCACTCATTGTGATGGCGTCGAAATCACAAACGGTTTCACAATCTCCCAACCCCAGGCAGCCCCAGGAACAATCCTTGATCCCTCCGACCACCACTGCCTCCCCTCTACAGGTACTCATCCCTCCTTTATAGCTGGCCAGATTATGGGCTTCGTTGATTCCTCCTGCACACAGTAATCTTGCGACTCTTTTTTCTTCCTGGCTAGCTTCTACGCCCAGGTAATCGGCTATGTTGAGAATTCCCTCGGGAGAACTTACCGTGCATTTAGCGGGGTTGGTTCCTTCCGTTACTACCCGCTCTGCAAAGGCTCTGCATCCGGGTTCGCCGCAGGCACCGCAGTTGGCACTGGGTAAAAGTTCTTCTACCACATCAATCCGTGGATCTTCAAAAACCTTGAATTTTTTATAGGCTATTGATAAGATTATTCCGAACAGCAAACCTAATCCGGCAAGAATGAAAATCGGTATAAGGAAATCACCTGCCATACTTAATTGAATTTTTCAGCTCGGGGAATTAAATTATCCAGATCCGGTTCGTTTGGATTAAGAGGTGATCCCGGATGGATAATTCCAACAGGGCACAATTCAGCAGCCTCCACCAATTGCTTAAATGTTCCCGCTTTAGCATCAGCAATATAGGCCAGCTTATCTGCATTATATTTAAACATTACTCCATTTAAACCGGTACACTCATCACAGGTTGTACATAGTGGGGTATCAATATAAGGGTCGTTGGATAAGGTTTCTTCCTCTGCCACAATTTTTGCGGGAGCATCCTTAGTTACTTCCTCAACTGGCTTGACAACTGCTTGTGTATTTGGCAATGGACTTGAAGAAGGAATACTCGCTGTCCGAATATTTGTCGTATCTAAATCCAATAATACGGCGGTAAGATTTTCCATTACTTTTCCGGCTTCCTCTTCTTTTATCTTTTGCATTTCTAACTCATGCTCTCCTTTTAACTGGTCAACTTCAAAGGTGAATACCGCTTTCATTTCTGCCTTTACTTCCTCTACGGCCTGTGTCACATGATAATTATTTATACCACTATTTTCCTGTAAAAACCGCCAAAAATCAAGACGTTCCTGGGTAGCGATTACTATTGGCCAGGAAACGGCTACTTTGTATAATTCATTGGTGGGGTCCATCATCCAGATAAAAGGAACTTTGCTAATATTCTCTTCCTTGCTATTTTTCATGTACACCGTCAGCGGAATAAGATCATCATTCCAAAGAGAGGAATCTACGGGCAGATAATAATGCTGATAGGCAGGGTTTAATACCGCCAGATCGGCAAAAGTAAAAGGGAACTGCATTTCTTTTTTATCTCCTGCTTCATCAATCACTTTCAGATTATGTACCGGCCAGGCTAATTTTGGTTGGGGATTATTTTCCACTTCAAATCTGCTACCCCAGGGCGTACCTAATAAACCTTTAAAGGTAAAGCCCGGAAAATCCCTGCCTTCAATACTGGCACTGGTCCATACAAAAGGATTTTCATGGCTTTGTT
>JBLHJZ010000439.1:0-4747 GCA_047619515.1 Saprospiraceae bacterium
GTGTTGGTTTTTGTGTTTTTTTCCACAATTTTTCTCACCTTGTGGATAACAAAAAATATTCAAACCAAAATATTGAAATATTACAGCTATATAAGCCTATTTTTCTGTTTTCTTCCATTGTCTATATTTGCTCAAACAGATACTGTTCCACCAATCGATCAGTCCATAGACCCTGATATTATTGAGAATTTTATAGAAGATACCGGAGAAGAAACACCCTTTGATTACAACACTGCATTTGAAGATCTACAATTGCTTTCCAAAAAAAAATTAGACCTCAATAAAGCTACAGCTGATGACCTGGTGGATTTAGTAGTGCTAAATGATTTACAAATCCAAAACCTCCTCAATTACCGTTCGGCATTAGGAGATCTTATTTCTGTCTACGAATTACAAGCAGTTCCTGGTTTTGATCTGGAAACTATTTATAAGATACTTCCATTCGTTAGCACTAAATCCGGCTTGGACGATATCCAACTGGGAATATTGGAGATGATGGCTAAAGGAAGCAACGAAATTTACCTGCGTTGGGGCAGTACCATGGAACAACAAAGAGGATATATAATACCAGCTGATCCGAATTCCAATCATTACCTGGGAGATCCTAATCGCTTATACTTCAGGTATTATAAAAATTTTGAGAATAAAATGACCTTTGGGATTACCGCAGAAAAAGATCCGGGGGAAGAATTTTTTAAAGGAAGTAACCAACAGGGTTTTGATTATTATTCCGCACATTTTTATTTAAAAGATTATAATAAGTTTTTAAAAACGGTGGCTATCGGTGATTATACGGCGAGCTTTGGCCAGGGGCTGATCTTATATTCCGGCTTTGGCAGAGGGAAAAGTGCTGAGGTATTGAGTATCAAAAGAAATCGGAGAACGATCAGGAAATACTCTTCCGTCAATGAAGCCAATTTTTTGAGAGGAGCTGCTGCTACCTTTGCATTTACTGAAAATTTGGAATTTACGGCGCTGACTTCTTTCCGTCGTTTAGATGCGAATATTCCTGCCCCTGATGACCTGGACAACTTTGATGATCCCGAAGAGGAAACCTTTACCTCTTTACAAGCCAGCGGAAATCACCGGACTGCTGGGGAGATTGCCGATGAGCGGGTGATCAAAAATTCAAAAATCGGTGGTAGTTTACAATACAAAAAGAATGGCATAAATATCGGTTTCAATGGCCTTTATAATCATTTCGATCGCTCATTTGAAAGAAATACGAGCCCTTATAATCAGTTTCTTTTCAATGGGAATACTATTCTAAACCTAAGTACAGATTATAGCTGGGTGTATAAAAATCTGAATTTTTTCGGAGAAACCGCCAGGAGCGATAATGGCGCTTTTGCCACCACCAACGGGCTGATTGCTGCCTTAGACCGAAGAATACATATATCATTACTTCATCGGTATTTCCCTGTTGATTACCAAGCTCTCGATCCGAATCCCTTAGCCGAAACCTCAGGTG
Organism: Saprospiraceae bacterium; assembly: GCA_047619515.1. GTDB lineage: Bacteria > Bacteroidota > Bacteroidia > Chitinophagales > Saprospiraceae > JAHDHW01. Next base: position 1,472 of record JBLHJZ010000439.1, read on the forward strand.
CTAGAAATGAAAACGGTATGTATATGGGTATTGAAATAAAACCCTCCAATCAATGGACATTTCAGGGGTATTTCGATATTTACAAACATCCCTGGCTTCGTTCCCTTGCTGATGCGCCTTCGGGTGGCTATGAGTTTCGCGGAAAATTGACCTACAAAATCAAAAGAAAACTTACCGTTTATATTGAAGTCCGAAATGAGGTAAAAGGGATCAATACCCCTGAAAATGAAACCAACATTGATTTTCTTTCCAATGCACAGTTATTTCAAACAAAACTACATGTTGCTTTCAAAGCCAGTAAAGCGCTTGAAGTGAGAAATCGTATTCACTTTGGCTACTATAAAACGGAAGGTATAGATCGACAAGATGGGATAATGATTTATCAGGATGTTTTATATAAACCTATCGGCTTCCCCCTTTCTTTTACGGCTCGTTTTGCCCTATTCGATACCGATAGTTTTAATATTCGTTTTTATGCTTACGAAAACAACCTTCTTTACACGCAATCGATTCCGGCCTTAAGCGGAAAAGGTGCCCGCTATTATATTAATCTCCGGTATCGTGGAATTCGAAATCTAACCATCGAAGCTCGGATTGCACAGACCAGGTATACCGACAGGGATGTGGTTGGAAGCGGCCTGGACGAAATCCTTGGAAATAAACGAACGGATGTAGCTGTACAAATAAAGTATCAATTCTGATTTAGGGTGGAAAGTGAGAATTGAATGGTGGAATGGCGGAATGGTAGAAACATAAGTCATCCTGGATTTTTTCTTTGACGCTGAAGGACGCTGATTTTATATGATTTTTTATGTCGATTAGCGCCTTTGGCGCTAATAAAAGCATAATTTTAACATAATAATCAGCGTCCTTCAGCGTCGAAAAACAAATAATCAATCATTCAGAATATTCGGGATGACTCCTGCGAATCACGGGTTAAATCCAGCAGCGTTCTGATATGGAGTACCTTTCTATTCATCAAGGCAGGCCTAAAGGCACTCAGCCCTGGTTTATTTATCGGGGCTAACCAACATAAAGTCCCGATGGGACAAAAAAATGCCGTCAGGTACTTTATTTTGGTGAACAAGGGCGATTACGAGGTAGAGTGCCGTCAGGTACTCCATATGCATCTCTTGCTTCGGATTTGAACTAGCGATTCGCATGACTCATGTTAATAAAGCAAATATTTCTTTCGCAAAATCTTAAAAGCAGCAATATCCTTCCGCCATCCTTTTCTGATCGTCTCCGCGTCAAGGCCACTGATAATCTGAAACCGAAGTTCATTACTACCCGCCAGTTTATCAAAAAAGTTGTTTTTTAGAAAGAATTCCTCCCCTTTTGGAAAAGTCTTATAATAATTGATGAGATAATTTAAATTCAATCGCGCTTCCTTTCTGATATCTTCCGGCGAGAGGGTCGTTAAATCATAGCCATGGCATTCCTTATCTTCAAATTTTGGATGCTTGGCTCCAGGCATTGACTTAGGCGTATATTTATAATCTCCCCCCAGATAGGTCGGATGACCATAGACTTGAAATTGTTTATCCGTTCCCCGACCAACATTTACTAAAGTTCCTTCAAAAAAACAAAGGGACGGATACAAATAAATCGCTCGGTTATTCGGTAGATTCGGAGAAGGTTTGACCGGCAATTCATAGGCAGTATCATGATCATAATTGGCACATTGGATCACTTTGAGATTGCATTGAATACCCTCTTTGAGCCAGCCTTCTCCATTGACCATCTGCGCATACTCCCCTACGGTCATACCATGTACCACAGGAATTGGGTGCAATCCTATAAAAGATTCAAAACCCTTTTTCAAAACCGGCCCGTCCACATAATGGCCATTGGGATTTGGGCGATCCAAAACCATAAATTCTACCCCATTTTCCGCACAGGCTTCCATTACATAACTCATCGTAGAGATATAGGTATAAAAGCGAACACCCACATCCTGAATATCAAAAACCACAATATCAATTCCGGCTAATTCTGCTTTCCCTGGTTTCTTTTTATCCCCATATAAGGAAATCAAAGGAATACCCGTCTTTGCATCCTTGCCATCCTTTACCTGCTCTCCAGCATCTGCTTCTCCTCTGAATCCATGTTCGGGAGCAAATATTTTTTGTACAGCAATCCCAAGAGAAATCAACGAATCTGCCAGGTGAGTATCACCAATCATTGAAGTTTGATTGACTAATAGCGCTACCTTTTTACCACGGATAAGGTCGAGATATTGTGCGGTCAGACTAGCGCCGGTTTGTAAATCCTTTGCTTGTTCGGTAGTGGTCGCTATTATAGTTGTCTCTTCTCCATTTTCCGGAGGTGACCCCGGCTTATTCGTTCCACAACCATTAAAGAATAAAAAAATAAGGAATAGAATTTTAATATGTGAAAGCATCATTGTAATTTGCATTTATAAAACGCAGAGAGACTATGGAATCCATACAATTCCCTGGTATCCTGCGTTTTTTTATTTATATTAACCAGCTATTGCAAATATAATAGAATGATTTAATAAAAATGCAAATAGCAAATAGCTAATGGCCAACAGCCAACAGCATTTAAAAATGATAAAAAAGAAAAAAATATACGCAGTCGTTGACATAGAAACTACAGGGGGCCGTGCTCATGCGGACAAGATCACCGAAATTGCCGTAGTCCGCCATGACGGAGAAAATATCCTGGACACTTACCAGACACTCGTCAACCCTGAAATGGCAATTCCGTACAACATTACCCAAATCACAGGGATCACTCAGGATATGGTAGCCGATGCACCTAAGTTTTTCGAAGTGGCCAAAAAGGTAGTTGAAATGACCGATGACGCTATATTTGTAGCGCATAATGTACGTTTTGATTATAATTTCCTGCAACAGGAATTCAGACGCCTGGGTTACAGCTTCACTAAACGGCAGTTGTGTACCGTCAGACTTTCCCGACAAGCATTTCCGGGACTCCCTTCCTACTCGCTTGGCAATCTGATCAAATATTTTAATATAAAAGTGAATGACCGGCACCGAGCCTATGATGATGCTATTGCATCGGCCAAATTACTGGAGATGGCACTCAATCAGGACGGGAGCGAAGATAAAATTTCTCAATTGGTCGATCTGGGAATAAAAGAATCCCAGCTTCCTCAAAACATTACGCTCGAAAAACTCCATGACCTTCCGGAAGAATGCGGGGTATATTATTTTCATGATAAAGCGGGGGATCTCGTCTACATTGGTAAAAGTATCAATATCAAAAAACGGGTGATGGAACATTTTG
>JBLHJZ010000440.1:0-4743 GCA_047619515.1 Saprospiraceae bacterium
ATTGAGTACCTTTCTATTCATCAAGGCAGGCCTAAAGACACTTTCCCCATGGTTCTGGGCTTTGGTTACCAATGTTTAGCCCTTAACAGGGTAAACAACCCCTTTTGGGATTTGATATAGGTAACCAGGGAATACAACCCAGTGATGAGTGCCTTTAGGTACTCAATATAAATCGTAACTTTAATTAATTAATTAATTTACATTTACATTTCTAAATTTTAATAATATTGGAACGACTAAGTATTTTTGATATTTATAAAATAGGAGTCGGCCCTTCTAGTTCGCATACCCTGGGGCCCTGGAAAGCAGCTTTACGTTTTGCAAATGAAACAAACGTTGAAAATATTATTACCCTTGAAGTTCATCTTTATGGTTCACTTTCAAAAACAGGAATCGGCCACGCAACGGATATTGCAGTTCAATTGGGGCTGGAAGGTTTTCAACCTGAAACGATGGCCACAGAAAAAATCCCTGCTTATATTCAACAAATACGTTCTGAACAAAAGATTATTATTAATAAAAAAGCCATTCCTTTTGTTCCGTCAAAACAAATTGTCTTCCACAAGATCACCCTGCCTAAGCATCCAAATACTTTAATCTTTAAAGCTCATTTAAAAAGCGGGGGAATTATAGAAGATACTTATTACTCAATAGGTGGTGGATTTATAATCAAAGAAGGAGATACTGATATAGCTAAAGAGCAGGTATCTCTTCGTTTTCCAATTGAACATGGCAGCGATCTGCTTACCTATACCCAAGAACAAGGCGTAGATATATCGGAAATCGTACATCAAAATGAATTGTGTTTTCGAAAAGAAGAAGAAATAAATAAAGGAATAAATGACATTTTCAATACGATGCTGGAGTGCGTGTTTAAAGGTTGTCAAACCGGAGGAATATTGCCCGGCGGATTAAATGTGAAAAGACGAGCAAAAGCAATCAGTGAGAAATTGTTGGACGGAAAGATTTATAAAACAGCAAAAGAATGGATAGCCGCCATTCGGAAATCATCATCCGACTTTAATAATGTCAATAAATGGGTGAGTTGTTTTGCATTAGCAGTAAACGAAGAAAATGCTGCTTTAGGAAGAATTGTTACTTCTCCCACCAACGGTTCTGCAGGAGTGGTTCCGGCGGTATTACTTTATTATTATTGTACTGCCGATTACAAAGGGGTAAAGGATATTCAAAAATTTTTATACACCTCAGGTGAAATAGGTTGTATTTTTAAAAAAAGGGCAACAATATCTGCCGCTGTAGGTGGCTGCCAGGCTGAAATTGGGGTCTCTTCTGCTATGGCTGCCGGCGGGCTAACCGAACTATTAGGTGGATCACCCAAACAAGTTTTGATGGCCGCTGAAATCGCAATGGAGCATCATTTGGGAATGACCTGCGATCCTATCGGAGGCTTAGTGCAAATTCCCTGTATTGAAAGAAACACGATGGGCGCAATGAAAGCAATCACAGCCAGTAATTTAGCACTTTCCGGTGACCCCGATGACGCATTGGTTAATTTTGATATGGTAGTGAAAACAATGTGGGAGACTGCTCAAGATATGAACGGAAAGTATAAAGAAACTTCAGAAGGAGGATTAGCTTTTAATTTGCCAGTCTCTTTACCGGAATGCTAAGAAAGGTCGGTATTAGGTATTAGGTGTTCGGGGATTCCCGAAGACCGAATGCACTACGGCGATTTTTTTTAACATAATAGAAGGCTTCTACTTTAAAAAACATTCTTATTATTGAAAAATTCGAGCTGACTCATTTTTGAGAAATATTTAGATAAATTATGAATCCAAAAGAATTTCGCAAACACGCCCATCAATTTGTAGACTGGATGGCAGACTATATGGAAACGATCGAAGAATTTCCTGTCAAATCACAAGTACAGCCCGGCGATATTTTTAACCAAATTCCCGCCACTCCGCCGATACAGGGCGAGGATATGAATACCATTTTTGAAGATTTTAAAAAGATCATTCTACCGGGAATGACACATTGGCAAAGCCCGAATTATTATGCCTATTTTAATGCCAACACCAGCCCGCCTTCCATCCTTGCGGAAATGCTGACGGCAACGCTCGGTGCTCAATGCATGAAATGGGAAACCTCTCCGGCTGCTGCGGAATTGGAAGAGCGAGTGATGAATTGGTTGCGTGATAAAATGGGCATTCCAAAAGAATGGGAAGGCGTAATCCATGATACGGCTTCTACGGCAACATTAGCGGCTATCCTTTGTGCAAGGGAGCAACAAGCTGATTATCAAATTAACGAAAATGGCTTTAATGGTTTTACCAATTACCGGGTATATTGCTCTCAGGAGACACATTCTTCTATCGAAAAAGGGGTGAAAATTGCAGGCATTGGAAAGCAAAATCTGGTCAAAATTGCAGTTGATGAAAACCAGGCTATGCGACCTGACCTTTTAGCGAAAGCGATTGAGGAAGATATGGCTGCCGGACTTCAACCCTTATGTGTCGTTGCAGCGATAGGGACGACGGGTACCACTGCAATAGATCCATTAGGACCGGTAGCAGGCATTTGCGAGAAGTATAAAATCTGGTTACATGTAGATGCCGCTTTTGCTGGTTCGGCCTTGTTGCTACCAGAATTCCAATGGATGATCAAAGGCATTGAAAAGGCAGATAGCTTTGTTTTTAATCCTCATAAATGGCTCTTTACCAATTTCGATTGTACTGCTTATTTTGTAAAAGACCGGAATGCCTTATTGAACACTTTTGCTATTCTTCCTGAGTATTTAAAAACGAAAACCGATGGCCAGGTCAATAATTATTGTGATTGGGGCATTCCCTTAGGGCGCCGATTCAGAGCTTTGAAACTTTGGTTTGTGATCCGCTATTATGGGATAGAAGGGCTACAGCAAAAAATCAGGTATCATATTGATTTAGCAAAATGGCTGGAAAAGGAAATTGAGGAATCCCCCGATTTTAAAATGCTCACTAAGCGAAATCTGAATCTGGTATGTTTTCATTATACCCCTAAAGAAATTGAAGACATCACACTGCTTAATCAGATGAATGAGGCCTTATTACATCGCTTAAATGCTACCGGAAAACTATATCTTACACATACAAAAATCAATGGAATTTATACTTTACGGATGGTGATTGGGCAGACTAATGTGGAGCGTCGGCATGTGGAAATGGCTTGGGGATTGATTAGAGAAACTGCCTTGGTTGTGAATGGGTAATTTTTTTTTACCACATAGTCCACAATAGAAGTTTCACATAGACCACATAGAAGTTAACGAGCTATTGTGTACTATGTGAAACTCCTATATGATCTATGTGGTAAATATTCACTCCGACCGCACCACCACATTCAACACCATCCCCGCAATAATCAAAAGAATCCCTACTGCCGCCACCGCTGTATAACTTTCATCAAACCAAAGCCAGCCGACCAATAAGGCAAAGACAGCCTCCGTATATTTCAATGGCGCGATCTTGCTGGTCTCTACTATCTGAAAGGCTTTAGTCATAAAGTATTGCCCAAGAAAACCAACGATTCCCATGTTTAGTAGGATGATCCATTCCCAGCCAGACGGGGTTTTCCAATTGAACAACGATAAAATACCGCCGGAAACCATGGTGACAGCCATGAAATAAATCACCACCACGAGCGGATGATCCCGGATTCCGATTTTTCGGATAAGAATAAATACGAAGCCTGTACCTACTGCGGCAATTAATGCACTTGTCAAACCAGGGATATTGATCCGCATATCAAAACCTTTTAAGAGTATAACACCTACGAAGGACATAAAAAAGAAGAGCCATTGTATCTTTCTTATCTTTTCTTTTAAAAACCAAACGGCAAATAATGCGGCGAAAATTGGCGCCAGATATCTAAAGGTGACCGCACTTCCAAAAGGGATCAATTTGATCGCAATAAAAAATCCATACATAGATATTGCTCCGGCGATTGCCCGCAACAGTAATAACTTGCGTTGATTTCCCAACATCGGGATTTTCATTTTTCGGAGCAAAAACAAGCAAATAAAAAAAGTGCCGATAGATCTAAAGAAAACGAGTTCGTAAGAAGTATAATCTTCCAGGTATTTCACTGTCGCATTCATCACCGTAAAGGAGACGGTACTGATGAGCATAAAGAAAATAGCCTTATGAAGGTTTTGTTTTGGGCTTAAAGTATGCTCCATTTAGACGCGGGAGTTTTCGACCTCCGATATCTTTTCCGTTTTGAATTCTTGTACAAAATAGAAAACTACCAAAACAGAAATGACAAAATAAGAAGAGAGTATTATTGTACCGCCGGGAATAAAACTATTGAGAAAAAACCAGTCTCCTGTCAGATAGATAATACCGAGACCGATGGCAGATTTTATAGCTTCCAGCCAGATCGCTATTTTTTCCAGATCCATCAATGCGGAATAACTATAGATCATTAAAAATAAAAAGCCACCATATAAAAACAGCATTGGAAACCCAATTTCAGTGAGGTAAAGCAACATATGGACCAATAAAAAATTCACCATCAGATACTGAAACCAGGACCAAAGGTGAAGACCCAGGGAAGCCTTGGGATCATATTTGACTTGTGTATAGGGATCGCGTATATACTCGACCGGGTATTTTTCTATGACATCTTTGGGCCGCCAGCCGGTAGGCATAAACCAGAGCTTAAATTTATCTCCCAGATTTTTAGTTCGCCAGGCATCCTTTGCGAGCTGCCACATATGTAGCCAGTTGATAAGGATGGGGT
>JBLHJZ010000441.1:0-4737 GCA_047619515.1 Saprospiraceae bacterium
GGAATCACCTCATCGACACCTATCTCTGTAGCTTTTTCCAAAAACCACTCAAAACGATCGATATTCTTTGTGGGTGCAATGGCCATTTGCAAATAAGGTCGCTGATTTTCTATGGCCCGGCGTTCCAGTATTTTTACCAGACACTCTTTCTTACTCGTTTCAATAATCTCCCCTTTATAAAAAAAACCGTTACCATCGACTAAATCCAGTAGATCTCCTGCTTGTTTTCTCAACACCTGTACACAATGTCTTGCCTCCTCTGCACTCAAGCGGGCCAGGTTGTCGATTATATCTGTGGTGTAGAATAGTTGCATGGAGTAAAGGTATGAAATGAGAAATTAGGAATGAAGACTTCCCTTGGCAATCGCAAGAAAAATTTAGCTCAGAAGAAGGTGATCGCTTCGCTTATGATTTGTTGATCGACCTAAGGTCTTGTGAGGTCGCTTCGTAGCGGTTTCACAAGACCGTAGGTCGATCACAGGGGCGTAGCCTAATCACATGTGAAACGATCACCCCCACCGAACGCCGAACCCCCAATGCCAACCACCGATCAAATCCCCTTTGATTATTCCACCATTAAAGCTTACTTTTGCACTCGATTTGAAACAAGAAGGATATAGATCTTGTTAATAGCAGCGTTGAGTAGCCGTGAAGCTATATAATTACTCCCTTGATAAAGTCGGGATTTCGTTATACTCAGCGTTTTTTAATTTTTCAACCTTAATAATAAAAATTCTGCATGGAATACCTGATTATGGCAGGACAGCTCATTATGAGCTTATCAATATTGATCGTTTTACATGAAATGGGGCATTTTTTCCCGGCTCGGTGGTTTAATACTCGTGTAGAGAAGTTTTATTTGTTTTTCGATCCCGGTTTTTCTCTTTTTAAATATAAAAGAGGAGATACGGAATACGGAATCGGCTGGCTGCCGCTTGGTGGTTATGTAAAGATTTCAGGAATGATCGACGAGAGTATGGACAAAGAGCAATTGGCGCTGCCTGCTCAGCCCTGGGAGTTTCGATCCAAGCCAGCCTGGCAACGACTCATTATTATGCTCGGCGGTGTCACGGTCAATTTTATCCTCGGATTTCTACTCTTTGGAATGGTATTATTTACCTGGGGAAAGAAATACCTGCCTGCAGAAAATGCGATATATGGTATCCACGCCGATTCTTTGGGAAGGGCGCTTGGACTGGAGACCGGAGATAAGATATTAGCTATTGGAGATAAACCTTTTGATAGATTCAGTGACAGTAGTATCAAGCGGGAAATTGTTATCAATCAGGCCAAAACCCTCAAAGTCAACCGGAATGGAGAGGAAATAAGCCTTCCGATCAGCCAGGATGATGTGAATATGCTGACCAAAAGAGAAAATAAGGAAGAGCGACTTTTCTTGCCCCGACTTCCTTTTGTTGTAAATAATGTACCTGCTAAAGGAGATTATCCCGCCAGGAAAGCAGGAATAGAAGTCAATGACTCCATTGTAGGTGTAAATGGTCAGCGCATTAGCTATTATGACCAATACGTCGATATTGCAAAGAATAATAAAGGAAAAGAAATCTCCCTCAGTATTGTAAGAGCAGGTAAGGAAGTAGAGAAGATGATCACCTTGACCAAAGATGGCTTGATCGGCGTTCAAATAATGCCCCCGGAGTATTTTTTCAAAATATCCCGGGAAGAATATTCTTTTGCACAGTCTTTCCCAGCCGGATTCAATGAAGGCTACAATCTATTAGCAGACCAGATCAAGGCCTTTGGAGGAATATTCGCAGGTCGGATCAAAGCCTCAGAAAGTCTGGGCGGTTTCGGAACGATAGCTGGTTTATTTGGTGGACAATGGGTTTGGGAAAACTTCTGGCGAATGACCGCAGTACTCTCCCTGATCCTGGCTTTTATGAACTTATTGCCGATCCCTGCACTCGATGGAGGTTATGTGATGTTTTTGATGTACGAGTTGGTCAGTGGTCGAAAGCCCAGTGATAAATTCCTGGAATATGCCACCATTACCGGATTTGTGCTAGTGCTCGGACTCCTACTATATGCGAATGGTCTAGAGCTAATCGCCTGGCTGCAAGATATATTTTGATGAATTACTTCGAGTTTTACGATATAGCGCCAAGTTTGAAAGTTGACAAGGAACAACTCCGTCAGGTCTATTTAAAAAACAGTAAAAAGTACCATCCTGACTTCTTTACCTTGGAAGACGAAGAGAAACAGCAGGAAGTGTTGGAGCTGTCCACGTTAAACAATAAAGCCTATAAAACGCTTTCGGATTTTGATGCCCGGATGAAATACCTGCTTGAGCTTAAAGGCATCCTGGCAGAGGAAGGTAAAAATAATATCCCGCAGGATTTTCTACTTGAAATGATGGATATCAACGAAGCGATCATGGAACTCCAGTTTGATTTCGATCAGACTGCCTACGATCAGGCGATCCAAAACATCGCTTCTCTTGAAGAAACACAGTTTAAAACCATCGAATCCATCGTCGATACCTATAATGGAGACACCGATTCTAATGAAAGCCTAAATAAAATTAAAGACTACTATTTAAAAAAGCGATACTTGTTGCGGATTCGGGAAAATTTGAATAAATTTGCAACGCCTTAGGAAAAAGCTATGGCTTTTTCGGTGAGGAATGAAGCTAGTCCACCTTTTGTGGAAATTTTTAATGAGTTTCCAATTCGTTCATTATAAATTATTCATTTTTTTATTAAAATTGTACCTGCCCTTGTGGCGGAATTGGTAGACGCGCTGGATTCAAAATCCAGTTCCTTCGGGAGTGGGGGTTCGATTCCCCCCGGGGGTACAAAGCTGATTATCAGCGAATTAAGCCGAGTTTAACAACTCGGCTTTTTTGTTTTACCGAGTGAGGTAAAACACTTCGTAGCTAATTTTCAATTGTAATTTTCTCTGTCACAAGCAAAACCTGACAAGTCAATATCATCCCTTTTACAATCTCCCTTACCTCTAAAGCCAGGCATGCCTTCATTTCTGCTTTGCCTTGAGTTAAACTTAGCACATCGTAAAGTAATAACTTACCGATCTTTACAGCATGAGTGTATCCGTATGCCTTTTCGACTTCAGGTCGAAGCAGAAAATATTCAGGCCTTTCGATTTCAACGATTGTTTCTTTTTCAATTTCCTTCGGTGATTCTTTTTCTTTTTGTTCACAACTTTGAATTGCAAAAGTCAATGAGAAAAGTATCAGCATCCGAAGTGGATACAGGAGAACCGAATAAATTGCGCAAAAGCTAGAAATTTTAGGGAATTCGACCCGATAAATTCCGCAAGAATAGGATTATTAACTCATTTCAAGCTCTAGTCGGGCACCTTTAGTAAGAAGAGTTTTGCGGATGTTGCGAAATAATTTTATCATAGATTAGCCTTATTCATTTGGATTTGATAATAGGTATTCTTTAATCTCTGATTTTAATTTTCCTGCATGGTTCAACAGATTTTTTTTCCAATTATGGTTAATATACACACCTGCTTTCATTAGGCTAATACTCCGGGCAAAATCTTCAACTTCGGGATCGGAAATATCCTTGTCGAAAAATGAGTTGTCAAATGGGCTAATTTCAGTACTCCATTGGCTTGGAAGCTGAGATTCAATTAGAGAGTTCATATCCAGATTTGCATCTATGGACCGGTCTTTATGTTTCATAAAAAACTGGTTATTCACTTCCTGGCTTGAAACTACTTTATTACTGTGATTATAATATTCAAGAATCCTATATCTGAGGGAATCCAATTGGATCAAACTAATTTTTCCAGAAGATTTCATTTCCTCAAAGACCGTATTTTGTGGGTTAAAATAATTGATGATAGCGCTATTGTGAATGATAAACTTCAGCCTTGATTCATTCGACTTGATACTATCAGTAGTAAAGGCTTTTATTAATTGAGTATAGGAATTCAAGTGCAAAGAATCTTTAATCAACCTTTGTTGTAAATCTTGAATATCGTCATTCAAATTATCGCTGATAGCAGATAAGTATTTTATTTCTAATTGCTTATTTATTCTTTTTGTATGAATATTATTGATTTGTATTGCAATTAAAATCCCGAGTACTACGAGAATGATCTCGCCAATCGCATATAATAGGTATCTTCCAAATGGGGAGGTAAGTTGAAGAAAACTAATTTGGTTTAAAAGGTCTCGTTTATATTTTCTAAAGAATTTTATCATTGGTTATAGTTTGTCATCATAATGAAGCACAAGGGATGCAAGTGAGACGGTGTCGACCTTGTGGAGGTATAGACATATTTCCGTTGTTTTATTTTTGTTATTTTTTTAAATTAAGTTCATAAGTAAGTTCAAACTGGTTTCAGAGAGGAACTGCTTACGCAGCCTTACTATATACTGCTTGCAAAGCCATGTATTCTTTTAACAGCATTGGTTTCCCTGTTTGTGTGTAATGTTCCAGACTGCTGTGCATCTCCAGCTCCTTTCCCCTTTTCTGTTAATCCCTGAGCATGTATTAATCCCGTTTTTTCATCCCCTCCCAAATGAAGCTTTTGCCAGGTCCTGCGCTTACTTATTCGATGTTTCCTCGTTTTCCACTCTCCATCTCCATATACATTTAAGCCCCTTGAATCAACTACTATATAGATTGGGGCTTTTGATTTTGGCACTTCTATATTCGTCCGAATATACATATTGAGCACCCTAGACAGTCAACAAAATTCCTAGCCTGAAATCGGCATCTTATTATTTGCTGACTCCTTAGT
>JBLHJZ010000442.1:0-4727 GCA_047619515.1 Saprospiraceae bacterium
GTTGTCTTCTTCATATTTAATTATTTTAAGAAAAGAAATAGATAAATAGGCTTTAACCTGCATCACCCCAATATTTTATCGGGGGGTAATACTATACAAGAGAAAACTTTTTACACACTGCACTAAGGGACAGGTCTCAAATAATTGTCTATTTTATACTTGCAGATTTTGCACTATACTTCCCCAAAAAAATAAGCCATAGAAGGACTATTCCTTATTTTTTTGACTCGTCTAGCACAAAATCTGCCGCCTCTAAATCTGACACTTATTTAAGTCCTGTCCCTAAGTGGCATATCTTTTTCTTCTGATGAAAGTATAAATCAATCCGGATAGCACCAGCAAAACCAATGGAATCCCGTTGTTCAGAAATCGCCAAAAGGATTTATCTTTTTGAGCACTGACTTTGTCTAACAACCTAAGCTCGATCTCTTTTGACCGCGATTCCAGGACATCTTTATCATCCATCAGATATTCGATACAATTCATCATAAAATCCTTATTGGCAAAAGTATAGTTTTCGTACTTATTAAATCCGAGGGGGGAATATTGATTGGTTTTGGTATCCACCAAATTTTTTAAAATGTCCCCGTCACTAATGACAATCATTTTGGTAGCCAAGCTCTCTTCTTTATATTCCGAACCGATTTCTTTTAAAGTCTCTGACATCGCCGCACTCACTCTATTTCGGAAAGCAGATGGAATGACGCCTTCCAACAGCACTGCGACCGGTTGTTCTTTGTCTGTAAATTCCAGCTTCTTGGTATCGACATTGACTTCATTAAAAGAAAACCGATGGGTATTGGGACGTATGCGCGTGTAAGCCGACGAGCTCAATAGTACTTCTTTTTTCAGATGAGTCCTTACCCCTACTGCCGTGTCAATGATAGTCGGAAAAAACATATTGATCCGATCCAATCCTTTAACAATTGGATGATTAGACTTTGACGAAATTATCGGATGATAATACCAGGGAAACAATTCAAACTTTGGTGTATTTCCCTGCACGCCGGTCTGTAAGGGAATGCGGCTGCTTTCAACATCAAAAATAAAATTGGAAGGCCGGATTCGAAGTCCGTATTTAAATAATAAATTACTAATTCCTTCTGCTGACGGCAGCTCCCCTGCGATATAAGGTAGGCCTCTTTGTACAGCAATAGAATCGACTGTAATATCCATAACATCGAGTGCCCAAATTACCTTTCCGCCATTCATAACATACTGATCGATCTTAAAAAGGTCTTTTTCGCTAAACGGTAGCCGCGGTTTTACAATCATTAAAATATCCAGCTTCGGATCAATGACTGACAGGCTATCCAAATTCAATCCGCCCATGTCATAATAGGTAAATAATGACTTTCTAAGGTCAGCAAATTGTAAAGGATCCAGCTCTCCATGTCCGACGGTATAGGTAATCACCGGTCGGTAAGAAGATTCCATTTTTTGAAGTGCGTTCATGAATTTAAATTCCAGCAGGTTGACTGATTTACTCAACACCCCTCTTTCTGTCATGCCCGGTAGCCTAGCTTGCAGCAGATTGATGGTAGACGTCCTTCCTTTGTAGTTAATAATGGCATAAGGAAAGATAAATTTAACCTCTCTGCTATCTACTCCCGGAATCTGAATGGAAATCGGCTTAATACCTTGCTTGTCCAGCGCTTCAATATTTGACTGTACTTCCTCAATAGTTCCTTCCGTTGGATTCTCAAAAGAATATTCTATCCAGCTACTGTAAGATCTGAAATCATCCAGCATTTCACGGGTAGCATTTTGTAATCTTTTGTAATCTGCCGGCAAATCGCCATCCATTAAAACCGTGATATCCATTACTTCATCTACTTCTTCCAATATTTTAATGGATGGGTCGGTAAGTGTATACCTATTGTCATCGGTAAGATCAAATTTTGTAAAAATAAAATTACCCAATATACCGATAAACAAAAAAATCGGAATCGCCAGCATCGGCTGAATCAGGGCATGAAAAGTACTGGCGTTTTTGTTATTAAACGTTCTGGTCAGGGTATAAGACAATAAGCCAAGAAGTCCTCCAATGATTAAAGCGGCAGCTAATCCTATGCTGTTGAAAAATAAGCCCGTAATCAATAAAACAGGAACCAGTCCAATAATGATCTCAATAATTTTCCCTTTTCGGTCTCCTATTTGTTGAATCCACCATTTTCGGCTATTGAAAGAAATCAAAGTCAAATTCAAAAATATGCCTATGATAGCAATAAAGTAGAGTAAATCCCTGGTATCCAGCAAACCACGGCGAACGGAGATATAATGATAATCAATACCCAGCATTTGTATGAGCGTATCTCCTTTTCCAAAATAAATAGGTAGCTGGCTGATCAGATCCAATCCCCAGTAAAAAAAAATACAGGCAAATATCCCGAGTATAAGGGATACAATAATATTCTTTGTCAGGGAAGAACAGAATAAGCCTATCGCCACAAATCCACCACTCAAAAACAATAGACCGATGTAACTGCCGATGACTCCTCCTGTATCAATATTGCCTACCGGAGAACCGAGCTGGTAAACCGAATAAAAATAAATAAGCGTGGGCACCAACATCAAAACGACCAGGGTCATACATGCCAGGAACTTTCCTAAAATGATCTCAATATCAAAGAGGGGTTTAGTGGTCAATAGCTCAATCGTACCGATTTGATGTTCTTCGGCAAAGCTTCGCATGGTGATGGCAGGGATGATAAAGCTAAGAATCAATGGTGCTCCTATAAATAATTGATCCAGTGTGGCAAATTCATTTTCCAGAATACTGGTATCAGGATAAATCCACATGATCCAGCCAAGGGTGAGTAAAAATACACCAATGACAATATATCCTACCAAGGAGCTAAAAAACGAATTAATTTCTTTTATATATATACTTAGCATTCAGCTGCTTTTTTTAGAGGTGAGGGGTGAGGGGTGAGCGGTGAGGGCGAAATAATCACCCCTATCTGCTCACTCCTCACTCCTGATATATACCTTATGCCGGTCGTCATAGATTAAAATACTTTTAAATAACTTTTCTTTCGCATCGTCGCCCAGACTCTCCAGTGCTTTGACCAGTTGTGCATCATCTTTTACCCAGTATTTTAAATTTTCTACGTTGAGTGATTCAATTTTTCCCGTCTCAAAATCCAGGATTCTTGAGTAATAGACTTTTATATTACGCTCAACAGCAGAGACCATAAAAGGCTTTCCAGTAACGGGGTTATACACAGGCATTGGGATTTGAACGATTTCAAAATCTTCGTATTCAAAAAAACAAATCTTTCCCCTGAGTCTTAAAGCTGAAAAACTTGTCAGCTTTTTCTTAACAGCTCCTTTTTCCAAACGGATATAAGGAAGCCCTCCGATACTAATTCCCCAAACCTTTTCAAGATTAATCCTTGTGTTTCCTTCTTTCAATTCTAAAAACTCTACCTGAGCTAAAAAGGTTTGCGGATTGGCTACCAAATTAGAGCGCAAGTCTTTCCAAAGATAGGTAGGTTCATTTTTTTGAAAAGACTCAAATGTCATATATACTCCATCATCAAAAGAGAAGTTTTTAGTCAACAAAAGAGAGTCTTCCTGTGCACTTAGCATCGGTAGTACACACAACAAAAAGAATGTTGTTTTGAATATCCTAATCATAATCAAATAGCGGTTAATTGCTGAAAGACATCTTCCACACTGGACACTTCTTTTTTCAATTCAATGATCGTCAGCTTTTGATCAACAGCGAACTTAAAAAGATCAGCACGGATATCTTTCGACAAATCTGCCGAAATTAACCAGCGCTTATCTCCCATTCCCTGAACTTTCAGGACATTACTGATCCGTGACAATTGTTCTTCTTTTGTGCTTTCCAGGAACTGAACAGACACCAGCGATTCTCCCCTAACTTTGGATTGCAGGGTATTGATATCATCATTTGCGACAAGCTTACCTTTATTGATAATCACTACCCGATCACAAACTGCCTGTACCTCCTGCATGATGTGGGTAGAAAAAATAACCGTTTTACTTGCTCCGACCCGCTTGATCAGACTCCGGATTTCTACCAATTGGTTGGGGTCAAGTCCAGAGGTAGGTTCATCTAGTATCAAAACTTCGGGATCGTGAATCATCGCCTGCGCCAAACCTACTCTTTGCTTATATCCTTTTGAAATCTCTCCGATTTTTTTGTTCTGTTCTCTGCCTAATCCTGTCATTTCAATCATCTCAGCCACTCGCTGTCGTTTATTAGAGATTTTATGCAAACCAGCAACAAAATTAAGGTATTCTTTGATATACATTTCCTTATACAAAGGATTATGTTCCGGTAGGTAGCCAATCTTCTTTCTTACTTCCATCGGATCAATATCTGTCTGATAGCCACAAATCGTAGCGCTACCAACTGTCTGCGGGATAAAACAGGAGATTATTTTCATAGTCGTTGTTTTACCAGCGCCATTAGGCCCCAGAAACCCGAGTACTTCCCCTTTCTTAGCCTCGAAACTCAACTGGTCTACCGCCTTTTGAGTACCATATAATTTGGTCAATCCTTCTACTATTACAGACATGCTTTTTCTATTCCTTTATCTTATCAACGTTAAATCTCCTTTCGCTGTCGGATATGCTATCCCTAAAATTTCATAATTGAAAACGTAAATATATACATCCGATATTGCAGGTTCGTCTTTATAGTTTCCATCCCATCCAGTGCCTGGGTTATCATTATCATAAACTAATTTTCC
>JBLHJZ010000443.1:0-4709 GCA_047619515.1 Saprospiraceae bacterium
CGGCTTAATCGGACCTAACCCAGGTTACGCTATACTTTTAAAGTCTGGCGAAACAGACCAAAATCTGAAAATAACAAAATATGAGCAGCTGGATTTTTCTGAACAACAGGTACGAAGATTTGACATTGGTATTTTATGCGGCATTGGTATTGAAAAAACTATTGCTAATAAGTTTAAAACAAAGCTCTCTTTGAGATATAACCTTGGTCTGCTCGATATTATGAAAGATAAGCAAAGTACCTTTCGCAGTCGGGGCTACCTATTAGACATGGGTTTTATGATTCCGCTCCACCAGAAAAAAAAAGAACCCGCAAAGAAGAAACCTTAACCTTATGACATTCTTTATAGGAAGTTAGAGCATGTTTGGCGTTTAGCATTCGGCCTACAAACGTCATTTTTTCACTTATCCTTCAGCTATTTTTTCAGTCCATACAAAAGTATGCACTGAAAAATGAGCTTTGTCTAAGCAAAAAACTGCCGATTTTCGGCTCGAAGCACAAACTCCAAACATGCTCTTAAATTTTTCATTTGCTGAATACCTATAAAATTTTTATTTTTGGCCAGAATTAAAATTAATTTTATCCAATTTAAAAATTCCTTTTATGAAAAATCCAGTAATTATTATCTTAGTTATTATTATACTCGGTCTTTTAGGCTGGATAATTTATCAAAATTCCGGACCTTCTGCTTCACATTCAGTTGCTGCCGGAGCATTTAATGCTATAGGTTCGACCGTATCGGCAATAGAAGGAACTGATGTCAAAACAATTGAAAGCAAAGACGCCAACGGCGCATTGACCGAAAGAGGCCAGATCCTCAATGACCTGAAAACAGGAACCTGGACAAGCTATTTTTCTGATCAACGGGTCAAAACCATCGCAAACTATGCTGCCGGTAAGCTTAACGGTATTTACCTGGAGCTAAATGAACGTGGACAGGTAGAACTCCAAACTTCTTATAAAGATGATGCATTGAATGGCAAATATGCCAAATACAAGCAAGGCTCCCGGAAATTGGAAGAGCGCGAATATCTTATGGGTATATTACATGGCGTCGTTAAAAAGTACGACGATCGTCGAAGCAAACTTCAGCAGGAAATTCATTATAAAAATGGAGAGCAGGATGGCCCTTTCCGGTATTACGACGAGGAAGGCAATATCACGTTGGAGTATATTTATAAAAATGGAGAAAAAGTAAGCGGTGGAATTGTTGAAAAGAAGCCAGTGACCGCAACTGAATAGAGATTGGAATTTGGTGTTAGGTATTCGGTTTTCGGCTTTCGGTGCAGAAGCGACCGAATACCGAACACCGAATACCCCTTTTCTAATTTTTCGATACCATCAAAATAGCCTTGACCGGTTCTTTCATATTATCAGCTTCAGAACCCGGATAGGGACTCAAACTGATTAATTTTAGGCTGTAACCCATTGCGGTTTTTGTTTCTCCACAAGAGCCATCTTCTTTATGACAGAGTCCCTTGGCTTCGAGCACTAGCGTCTCCGTTCCACTGCCATTGGTCAATTGTAAAGTTGCTCTCGCTTCGCCAGCTTGAATACAATTGACTTCAAGTGGGCATCTTCCCTCCTGTTTCTTGGAAAAGGTAATACCCATTTTTTCACCTTTGATTACGACGGTTTTGTCAAGCTCCAATTCAAAGGTTTCATTCAGATTAACGGCTTGCCCTTCCATCTCCGGGTCACATTTATCCATGCCATTCATTGCCAATACAAGTAATAAACCATACACTAGTAATTTCATTGTTCTTATTTTTAATTAAAAAATGTAAACTTTCTTAAATGTAATTTAGATAAAAATCTGAACAATCAAAACGATTTACTATATTTGAAAACACATGGGGGAGAACACCTTCAAAATCAACAACACTAAAATGCCAAGCTACTCATGACTCATCACCAACCAGGACTTATTAATTGGTTCAGTGAGCACTCTCATGCCCCTAACTTAAGTGCATATGTTTATGCTGATCTTATTGATCTCGATCTCACCGGTACTGCTATTGGGAGAAATATTATCGGACAACTTTTAAAAAATAATACGCTCGATATAAGCCTCAATACTTCTAAAGAAACGGATGAAAAGTTATTCCGACTAAAAACAGATAATAAAAATAGCGCTGATCATAGTGCCTTTCAGCCACTTGGCCTTGGATTCCCTATTATAAAATTAAATAACAGCAAGACTAAAGAGACCTCCCTGGCACCTTTATTTATCTGGGCGATCCATCTGGAGGATCAAAACACCTCCTATCCCTCCTGGAAGATCACGCATAATCAAAACGATACGATCCGACTCAATTATGCCCTTTGCCAATATATTAAAACCAATTTTAAATTGGACTTATTAAAACTAGCTCATTCTTTATTCGCAAATAAAAAAATAAATGCCCTTTCACTTTCCAAAATCTGTTATGAATTGTCCAGTGTACTTGGTAAAAAGGAAGATTTTTTCATAGATAACCTTCAGGCTATTTACCAAAAATCTGAAAACAATATACTTTGCTCCGGAGCAATCAGCAATTTTTACGATCCCTTACTTTTTTCAAAAACGACTAACAAAGCTAAAACAAAGGAACCGGCTACTATCAGTCATCCCTTTAGCACTTCCACGCTTGATCCCTGGCAGCGAAAAGCTTTTCATAAAATCTGGCAGTACCCGCATTCCCACATCATCGCTGATCCTGGTAACGGAAAATCGCATTTACTACATTATACTTTGATTAATGCCCTTTCCAACGGTTTGACGAATCTGGTTCTTGCCGATTCCGTACACCGGATTAAAAAAATAAGACAGGAGCTTTCTGTCCTGGGGCTCGATCATCTCATGCTGGATATTACAGACCCCGAAAAAGACATAACCAAAATAGTACAGGCACTCACCTATAAGAGCACCGTGCCTAAAGAGGAATTTGAAGAACCTTATTTTAAATACCTCATTAATCTATGTCAACGACATATAGGCCGGCTGGACACCTCTTTTCAGGTTTTAGAGCACGCGATTTTCGATAAAGCCTCCTGGCCTGATATAGTAGGAAATCATCTGAGATACAACCGTATAGAGAAACACGAACTCCTTGATAATTTTCTTGACGCCAGGGACTTTACCTTTCACCCGACCGAGTACTTATCCCTGAAAGAAGTAGTCAACATCAGCGAACCTATTTATAAAAAAATCAATAATCTAAAGTATCCATTACACGGTTTACATCCGGATATTTTTCTTGAAAAAGCAAAACCAGAGGCTAAGGCTCATATCGAAAAACAGTTGGATTTGTTTTATAAAAAATTTGATCAACTGCATCATCGCTATATTTTTAAACAACAGGATTATGCAAAAGACCTTAACAATACGGAGGAGACTTTTTTTCAGGAAGCATTACTAAAAATCGAAGCTTTAAAAGATCAGATTGAGGATAACCGCTTACTTTATGAAAATGATTTTGAAGACATCGGTCTTATGCAGACGGGGAAGTTAAAAGTTTACGGCGTTTTCTCCGGAAAACATAAAAATATCCTCCAGGCCAGAAATCTTATCAATGAGCAGTTTAAAATACTTCGACACTTTTTAAATCAGGAGCCCACCGGCCATTTCGAAGTCATCGAAAATATTGATTCCAAATCAATATCCAGGGTATCCGCACAGCTCAATGACCTGGAAGATCAAGTCTACCAATGGCATGATAGTGTCCCCGAGCGCTTACTGGAAGAACTGCAAAGACTAAATACTAAATCCGTACATTCCAGTCTCGACTATGAAGAGCAAATTAATGAACTGGAATACACACTGGATATGAATATTGAAGAGCTCAACACTTCAGGTTTATACGCCAATCCATTCCAAAATAAAATGCTAACGATCCCTATGCGTCAGTTTTTTATTCAGGACATTATTGATCAGCTTCAAAACACTAAAAATCATTTAAAAGACTTTGATGATTATTATGAATGGCAAAGGCACTGGCTATTACTTCCTGAAATTCATAGAAAAGTACTAACCGCTATTATTAAGGCAAATCCACAAAATTGGCAGGCTGCCTTTCAAAGTTGGTATTTTTATCAACGTTTAAAAGCAGGTTTTCATTTTAAAATGCCGAAAAATGAAAAGCCTCTTGCTACTTTCGAAACTGATATTAAAAGACTCCAGGAGATCTTACCTACTCAGATTCGACAGTGGTGGAAACAAAAAGCCACCCTTAAGAAAACGAGTAAGGAACTTGCCAATATTTCACTTCCTGAGTTATTCAACACACACTATGATCTATTGACGCAACAGTTCCCGGTGATTGTGACGACGAGTCAGGTGGCTGCCCGCCTGGGGCTCAACAAACCTTTATTTAATCTGGCCTTTATTTTCATGCCTTCCAATGACACAAAGGAGGAAGACTTTCCGCCCAATCAATTTGCTCAACGTACCCTATCTTTTAGCCCCCTAAAATCTGATGAGCAGGTAATTCCCGGCACGGTCAGCTTTTTAAATATTGTCCATAAAAAAACGCCCTACCCTATTTTCGATTTTGCCAATCATTTAATTTACCAGAGACAAAAAAGCCTGGTTAATTTTTCCGCTTTAAATTCTTCTCCTTTTACGGTAAAAAAATTATCCGGTCAATTAAGACAAGAAATCAATATCAGGGAAGCTGAAGCTATCATTGATGAATTAATCAAAATTGCTTCAAAAAGAGAAGGGATTAT
>JBLHJZ010000444.1:0-4697 GCA_047619515.1 Saprospiraceae bacterium
ATACAATTCCAATATCTTATGATTCGTGCCGATGATCCGATATGATTCGTAACTGTCTCCAACCGAAAGGGGGACCGCAATTTTGATCAATGGATGCCCCTCTCTTAGAAAAGCTTTAGCCTCTCCGATTGTAATATTCCCGGTAGGAGCATCCACGTGGTACATGCTATTTAGAATTAATTGGAGAGGGCTACCCTTGGCTCCGACCACGAGGTCGATCCCGGCGAGATTTTTTTGAAATTTATCCTCAAGCTGTTTGTTGATCAGTAAAAGGAGAGAAATCAGCCCAACCCCGAGGGCAAATAATACCAAACTCAAGAGCATCGCCAGTGGCTTGCTTGTCAGGTTTTTCCAGCTGAGTTTGAAGATGTTCATTTATATTTTTGGTTAATTGTTAACTGACAACTTGAAGTTGCCTGTTAACTTTATGTGTTTTAGAAGACTAGTGAGCAAATCGGAGATTACCAGCTAAAATTTACATCTCCAATGTAATCTGATTTTCAAATTTTTCTTTTAATCTGCCGTCGTGTGTGACGATCAGGAGTGTTGCGTTTTCCTGTTGTGCTTGTTGCTCCAGTAGACGAATCACCTCATCGCAGCTTTTATCATCTAGTGCGGAAGTCGGTTCGTCAGCAAGGATTACAGCTGGTTTATTGACCAAAGCTCTTGCGATCGCTACCCGCTGTTGTTCGCCGATACTTAATGAATCTGGTTTGAATTTAAGTTTATGCCCGATATTCAGCCGGTCTAACAATTCTTTGATTCTTTCCTTCGAAATTTTTTGTCCGGCAAGATTTTGTGCAAGCATCAGATTTTCCTCTACGGTTAGTGCTCTTAAAAAATAAGACTTTTGAAAAATAAAGCCTATGTTCTGACCACGAAACGTATCCAAGCCTGATTTACTGAAATTTTTTAAACTTACATTATTTACTAGGACATCGCCATCTTCGACCGTTCTCAGACCTCCAAGCAAATGCAGGAGCGTAGTCTTGCCGCTACCGGATTGCCCCAATAATAACCAGCGGTCTCCTTTATTGCAGGTGATATCCGGAAACTGAAGCACCTGTTTCCCGTCGTAAGAATATTTTAGATTTTTTGTTTGAAGCATTTGGTAAAGTATCACAGGCTTTAGCCTGTTTGTTCAGATTAATTCTAAAAACAGGCTAAAGCCTGTGGTACTGTTACAAAAGCGCTGCGCCGAATACTCCTGCGCTGTCTCCCAGTTTCGGTTTCAAAAACGGCGTTTCCAAGGTATGGTTAAAGATATTTTTTTCAACCTCCCAAACCCCGTCGGTAAATAAGAGGTCAATATTTCCAACTCCTCCGCCAATAACTACCGCATCCGGATCGACTATGTTTATAATGTTTGAAAAAGCCTTTCCAAAATAACCCAACAGCCGGTGAACCGTTTTTGTTGCTACTTCGTCATCGCCTTCTTTATGACGTTCTACTATTTCTTTTAGCTTTCGTGGAACACCCATTATATTTTCATAATACTTTTCCAGATTCGGGCCGGAGAGAATTGTTTCTACGCAGCCTGTTTTCCCACAATAGCAATCTCCACCTGAATCGTCGAGAAAATTATGTCCCCATTCTCCTCCTATCCCGTGCTTACCACCGATTATTTTCCCATCTACCACCAGGCCTCCACCGATTCCGGTTCCCATAATGACACCAAATACGACTCTGGCATCCGGAACCTTCTGCCTGACTACGCCAAAAGTCGCTTCGGCGATAGTGAAACAGTTTGCGTCATTGGCTAAATTTACCGGAATACCCAGCGCTTTTTGGATATCTTTTTTCAAAGGCATACCATTCAGGCAGGTTGTATTGCAATTTTTCATTAAGCCACTCGAAGGCTCTGTAGTTCCGGGGGTGCCGATACCGATCTTCCCTGGTTTCATCCCGGTTTCACTCGTCATCACTTCTACCAATCGTACAATTTGCTGGATGATGTGCTCGTATCCATGCTGCGCCTCGGTAGGTATTCTCAGGCGTTTAAGCACATTTGGTTGTTCTCTGTCTTCAAGGATTACGCCTTCTATTTTCGTTCCTCCAAGGTCTATACCCCAAACTGGTCCCATATTTTGTGTTTTTAAATTATTTTAAAAGATACTTGAACGGAATTCCCATCAAAAGGGTTATAATTGCAAAAGAAATCGAAAGTAATGAAATTTTATCCAAATATAATAATTAGCATTATCATTCAAAGGTTGAAATACAATCTATGATGTGCTAATTATTTGAAATAAAAAAGCTCTGATAGATTGAATGATTTGTCAGAGCTTTTTTAGTTACTTATATTTGCGGCGCTTTTGACTAAACATTATCATTTATTGCAAGTATATATAATCAGGAATTGAATCCCTCTACTTTATAGGGAAATATTTTGGGTGTTACAAATTCAATAACATGTATAAAGAATATAAAAATCTAAACTTACCGGAAATTGATAAAGAGATACTCGCTTTCTGGGAAGCAAATGAAGTTTTCGATAAAAGTGTGAACCAGCGCGATGTGGACAATAGCTTTGTTTTTTATGAAGGGCCTCCTTCTGCGAATGGTAAACCAGGGATTCACCATGTGATCGCCCGGACAGTGAAGGATTTATTCTGCCGGTTTCATACCATGAAAGGAGAACGAGTAGAAAGAAAAGGCGGATGGGATACGCACGGGCTACCTATTGAACTCAGTGTGGAGAAAGAACTGGGCATCACCAAAGAAGATATCGGCAAAAAAATCTCTGTGGATGATTATAACAAAGCTTGCAGGGAAACGGTGATGCGCTATAAAGATATGTGGGATGATATCACGCGGAAGATGGGCTATTGGGTAGATCTGGAAAATCCTTATATCACGTTCGAAAATAATTATATAGAGTCTGTTTGGAGTCTGCTCCACCGATTATATAATAAGAATCTCCTTTACAAAGGATATACGGTTCAGCCATACTCTCCGGCAGCAGGTACCGGCCTGAGTTCGCATGAATTGAATATGCCTGGTGCGTATAAAGATATAACAGATACTACTGTGGTCGCTCAGTTTAAAGTGGTCAAAGAAACACTGCCTGATTTTTTAGCGGAGGAGGAGAATGTTCACTTACTTGCCTGGACGACGACGCCCTGGACGCTTCCTTCGAATACGGCACTTTCGGTAGGTCCCAAAATAGATTATGTCTTAGTAAGCACATTTAACCAATATACTTTTTTACCGACTCAGGTTATCCTTGCAAAAGCATTGGTGGGGAAACAATTTTCAGGGAAATTCGAAGAAGTTGAAGAAGTAAGTAAACTAGAAAATTATACGGAAGGCAATAAGCATATTCCTTTCTTCATCGGCAAAGAATTTAAAGGGGCAGACCTGGTAGACATCCGTTATGAGCAATTGCTACCGTATGCTTTGCCTGCCGAGAACCCGGAAAATGCTTTTAGAGTAATCTCCGGTAGTTTTGTAACGACAGAGGATGGAACAGGGATTGTACACACGGCGCCTACTTTTGGAGCGGATGATGCTTTGGTCGCTAAGCAGGCTACACCACCTGTGCCCCCATTATTGGTCAAAGATGACAAGGACAATTTAGTGCCGCTGGTTGATTTGCAGGGTCGGTTCCGTCCTGAGATGGGAGAATTTGGTGGTGCTTTTGTGAAAAATGAATATTACAAGGAAGGGGAAGCACCCGAAAGATCAATGGATATTCAACTGTCCATAAAATTAAAAACAGAGAACAAAGCTTTTAAAGTAGAAAAATATAAACACAATTATCCCCATTGCTGGAGAACAGATAAGCCAGTCCTTTATTACCCAATGGACAGTTGGTTTGTAAGAGCTTCTTCCATGAAAGAGCGGATGGTCGAGTTAAATAAAACGATCAATTGGAAACCTGCTTCCACCGGTGAAGGCCGGTTTGGAAAATGGTTGGAAAACCTCCAGGATTGGAACCTCTCCCGTTCCCGGTACTGGGGAATTCCTTTGCCGATATGGCGTACCGAAGACGGGGAGCAGGAAATATGTATTGGTTCAATAGCGGAATTAAAAAGTGAAATCGAGAAAGCGAATGAGCAATTAGGTTTGAATCAGCTAGTTCCCGAAGATCTGCACCGGCCCTATATCGACGAGGTAGTTCTGGTAGCAACGAATGGAGAAAAAATGACCAGGGAACTGGATTTGATTGATGTATGGTTTGACTCCGGTTCTATGCCCTATGCGCAATGGCATTATCCTTTTGAAAACGAAGAGAAGTTTAAAAATAATTTCCCGGCAGATTTTATCGCAGAAGGGGTGGATCAGACACGTGGCTGGTTTTACACTTTGCATGCGATTGCCGTAATGGCTTTTGATAGTGTAGCTTTTAAGAATGTCGTTTCCAATGGTTTGGTACAGGATAAGAACGGACAGAAAATGTCCAAGAGTAAAGGCAATGCGGTCGAGCCTTTTGAGACGATTGAAAAATATGGGGCAGATGCCACCCGATGGTATATGATCTCCAATGCACAGGCCTGGGACAACCTCAAATTTGATACGGATGGTATTGAAGAGGTTCGACGTAAATTCTTTGGTACCCTTTATAATACTTATGCCTTTTTTGCGCTTTATGCGAATATTGATAAATTCAAGTACACGGAAGCAGAAGTACCGCTTGACGATCGTTCGGAAATTGACCGTTGGATCATCTCTTTACTCAATACTTTGGTGAAAGA
>JBLHJZ010000445.1:0-4676 GCA_047619515.1 Saprospiraceae bacterium
CGATGATCCCTTTGTCGTAAAGTAATCTTCCGATAAACAGAAAGACAAATTTTTCTCGATTAGGCTGAATGGCCAATGGGCGAAAATAATTGGTATTTACTCCAGAGCCAGGGATGACGATACTCTTGTTTTTCTCAATGATCTTTTCATCAATGAATAATTTTTGATCATCAGGATTATGGAAAATTATTTTCTGAATTTTTTCAAAAGCAAATCTATATAATCTCTTAACTACTTTGTTTGTAAAACTATAAGAAAGAAAGGTATACCCTAATCCGGTTACCGTAGAGATTGAAGCCCTTTTCGCCATTTTCGCGGCGATACTCCCAAAGATATTTGGCTTTATCGTATAATGTAGAATGAGATCTGGTTGCTCCTTTTTATAAATTTTAAACAACTCCCAGATCAATAAAATATCTTTGAATGGATTTTTACTTTGAGGCGATAAACTTTTGAGAGGAATATGCTTGGTGAAGTAGCTTTCGTTGAGGTAATGAATATACTCATCAACAGGAGCAATAACCAGAACTTTATAGCCTTCTGCTTTAAGGCGCTTGATGAGTCCTAACCTGAAATTATGAATGTTCCAGGTCGAGTTGGTAACAATGGCAATTGTCTTTTGCATTAAATCAGTATTGGGCGTAAAATTGCAAAGTTTCAGTATGCACTATAAAACGAACTAAAGATAACCTTTTTGGCCGGAATCCTTGAGTTGTTCGGTTACCGTCTTTATCTCCTGCTCCTTAGATTTCGGATAAATCATCAACACATCTTCCTCATCGACAATGATATAATTATCAATATCCCGTAAAACTACTAATTTATTTTTAGGAACCCTAACCAAAGAATTGGTCACCTCATGAATGACAATATTATCTCCCTGGAGGACATTCCCATATTCATCCTGATCGGATTCGGCATGGAGCGATCCCCAGGTACCAAGGTCAGACCAACCAAAGTCGGCCGGGATAGTGTAGATGTTTTTAGCCTTTTCCATGATCGCATAATCTACGGAAATCTTCGGCGTAGTCGGATAGTGCTCGTTGATAAAATCCTGTTCTCCCGGAGTGTTATAAACGGCATCCCCTTTAGATAGTATCTCATATATTTCCTGCGCATTTTGCTGAAAAGCGGCTAAGATACTTTTGGTACGCCAGATAAAAATACCAGCATTCCAGAGGTAGTCTCCGCTGGCTAAAAATGCCTTTGCTTTATCTTGATCCGGTTTTTCTGTAAACTGGATTACTTTGTGAACTCCGCCGATGTTAACATTCTCATGTGCTGGCTCTACGTTATTTTGCTCGTAGTTGATATAACCATAACCCGTATCGGGACGCGAAGGACGGATTCCCAATGTACAAAGGGCGTCTTCTCTTGCAGTGAAATCCAGCGCTTTCAGGAGGGCTTCCACAAAGATATCTTCTTTTAAAACCACATGATCCGATGGTGCGATGATAAAATTCGCTTCCGGGTTCAGTGCCTGTAATTTAAAAGCAGTATAGGCTACACAAGGAGCCGTATTATTACGGGAAGGTTCGCAGAGGATTTGATTATCGGTGATCTCCGGGATATGCTCTTTACACAACTCCTTATAAATCTCGTTCGTAACGATAAAAATATTCTCGGCGGGCGTAAGCTTGAGGAATCGCTCAAAGGTCAACCGGATCAATGATTTTCCGACGCCGAGGATATCCATAAATTGCTTAGGACGTTCCACCCGGCTGGCTGGCCAAAAGCGACTTCCGATTCCGCCGGCCATGATGGCTACGTAGGTATTTGAATTTTTCATTAATATTGTTAACGTCGTTGTAAGAGTATTGTTTTTTTTGAAAAGGTATTAGACTTTAGGCCAAATAATTGCGTATGGCTAAAAACGCGTCTTTGTCTCATAAAACTATTTTGGAATAAAGTATATTGGTTGGCTCGGGCAAAGCTTATTTAAAAATATCCGAGTATTCAATCGAAAAAGCTACTGATGATGCCAGGATTGTCCCTTCTTCAGAAATAATCTGTTTAAAATGATATTCACCATTTTTGGGTTGGCGGTGGATTTCGATTTGCTGGTCAATGAGATTTATAATCCAGTATTCCGGAATTTCGGCACTTGCATATAGGGGGTGTTTGACTTCCCGGTCTTTTTCTAAAGTAGAATCAGAAACTTCAATGACAAAAAAAATATCCTTTGGAGAGGGGTGTGCGGATCTGTAACTATCTGTTTTATATCTTGTGACGACAATATCAGGCTCAGGTTCTGACCCACTTGGAATTACGATTGGACTCTGACATAAAATAGTCGCTTTTTTGATAAGTATAGGAAACAAAGATTCTAAAAGGGAAGTCACCGTTCCAGCATGTGTGCTATTGATAGGGCTCCTAGTAATAATTTCTCCATTAATAAGTTCTACTCGATCATCTTCTGTTAGAATACTTACATCAGCCAGCTTATGATATTCTTCAACAGTAAATAATTTTCGATTAAGTTGAAGTGCCATCTTTAGTACTTTTGGTTCTTTGACAAATGTCGTGACAATGTTTTGAGAACTCCGTGGGATGGTAGAGGTTAGAGTTCTTTAAACCGGGTGACTTTAAGAACTCTAGCCCTTCACTTCCTAACTCGCGGAGTTCTCAAAATTTATTCTCCCTTCAACAAATTAATAGAAACAGTAGCCAGTTCAGAATCCGGGAATTTTCGCTGAAAACGAGGGTCAGGAGTCAGCCCGACTTCCTTAGCTATTTTTATAAAACTATCAATCTCCAGGATATACTGATCCGAAAACCCGTGAGTAGCGTTGTAAGCAGTGGCTGCGGTCTTACCCAGATTTTTTGCAATCAGGGTAGGGGAGATGGTATGCAACTCGATTACGAGTAAACCGAATTGTTCCACGAAAGGCTGCCAATTTTTTAAATGCTCAAAAAGGGAATCTTCTACCAGTGCATTGGAAATTCGCTTTCCGCGATCTGCAAACGCACCAGCCGAATCACTCTTTCTATTTTCCGAAGGATGGGCAGGAGCCTCCCAGATACGGTTATGATCGAGGAAAGTCCTTACATTTAGCAGGTTTTTTAAATCAATATTATAATCCTCCTCCAGGGTCTGCGCCAATACATCAGGCCTTCCGATATCTCCCCAAAGTACTTTGGCCCAAATATCAGACTTGATGAGATTGGCTCTTGTGACTTTAAGCGCCGCTTCATTATAATCTACCCCGACCAGGGAAAGCGGATACTCCTCCAGCATTTCTCCCCTTAGGGTTTTCCTATCGATAACTTCAAAAATATGTTGTAAAAAAGCCCCGTTACCACAGCCCATATCGAGGATGCCTCTGGGCTGTTCATCAATCGGGCGATTAAAAATATCAATGATAATCTCATCGACGATTTTAAAATAGGTCGAATGGGCACCGCCGCTTCCCCAGACATTCATCTCCCTGTCGACATGCTTTTCCGCTTCTCCAATCTTCGTATCCCTGAGTGTATTCGGATCACCAAAGATTAAATCATCCAATCTTCGCATCATTGGAATATAAGAAACGGTCACGCCATAAGCGCTGGCACGCCTGGCGAAGAATAAACCTTTTTCCGTAAATCTATAAGTTTCATTTTTGGAAGTAAACCAACCCAAAAAGCTAAAGAAATCTAGGATTTTTTTAAAACTTTCCGGATCCTTGTGAAACTCGTCCGGTCGGAAAGAAGCTTCCATAAAATACTTATGGAACATCCCGGTCATACCCAGCATGACCACAGTAGGTCCGACGAGTAAGCCTTCGATATGTTTTAGCACTTGCTGTTGAACGCTTCGGATAGATTCGTCCGTAGACAAAACAATTCCGTACTGTTGTATATATTTTTCAAAAATTCTTTCCAGCTTTCTAAAAGGCGCTACTTCGAACTTCCGGGGATGATACTTTTCTGAAAACTTGATCATCTCTACCACCTCTTTGTATAAAGGGATCAGTTCAAAAGCGATAGCGCTTTGTTCAGTTGTACTATAAGAGATGATATCTTTCTCATTATTAAGATGCGGAACCAGCCATCCCTGGCCGCTCAATACATGGAGTGCCACATTCAAATATCCTTCGTTCGCTTGAAACTCCGCTACCAGTTCTGTCAGATCGACTTTCTCTTTTTTCAATATGTACTCAAGTACCCCTTTTTCATATAAGGCATAAGCAGTAGGGCAGGTAACAATGCCGTCCAGGTGTTGGAAAATCTCGCTTCGGAATGTTTGTTTTTCGAGTCTACTTAACATAAGAATTATTATAGGGTAGTTATAGATGATTAAAAACCAGCACGTTAATAAACACTACTGAGTACTATTATAACTATTTACGGATTTTTGAATAGATTGTTTTACCTCAGGCCAGGTTACCTTTTTTTACATGAAATGCGGGTTCGACTGTCTGAGTTTGTAACATCTGAAGGCTTCTTTTTCAAGGTCAAAAATCGTACAAAGAAAAGATAAGGTTACATCGTCAAAAGATCTGCTCTGAAGCGTTATCTCTTTGATTTTTTCCAGGCCGTATAAGTTTTTAATTATCTTCCAATCTTTCAATCTTTCATCAAGCCGTACTCTAATACACGCTCTGTAAGAAAGACACTACTCTTCTCAAAATCCAATTTACTCTTATCCACATCCCAAAACAGATACGACGAAAGGTCTGATATTTTAAAAGTTG
>JBLHJZ010000446.1:0-4672 GCA_047619515.1 Saprospiraceae bacterium
GTCAATATTTCTTTGATATCCTGCTTGATTTTGTCAGCGAGGTTATTAGAAGTGACTTCAGAAGTACTTTCTGCGTAAATACGGATGATAGGTTCTGTATTCGATTTTCTCAGGTGAACCCAGTCATTATCGAATTCGATCTTTAGGCCATCAATAGTATTTAGTGGTTGATGGCTGTATTTTTCTTTCAAACCGGCGAATACAAGGTCAAGATTGATTTCCGGTGAAAGCTGAATTTTATTTTTAGAAATAGTATAGGAAGGATAAGTACTTTTTAAAAAGGATAATGGTTTGCCAAATTTAGCGAGATAGGAAAGGATCAAAGCCACTCCTACTAAAGCATCTCGGCCGTAATGTAACTCAGGATAGATAATGCCACCATTACCTTCTCCGCCGATCACGGCATTGGTTTCTTTCATTTTTTCAACTACATTGACCTCGCCTACAGCCGTAGCCTGATAGGAAACCCCATTTTTTTCAGCAAGATCTCTCAGTGCTCTGGAAGAGGAAAGGTTAGAAACAGTAGCTCCGGGGGTATGTTGCAACACATAATCCGCCACAGCAACCAGCGTATACTCTTCGCCAAACATTTCACCATCTTCGCAAACTAATGCCAGTCGATCCACATCAGGATCCACGGCGATGCCTAATTTAGCATTATTAAATTTTACAGCTTCCGAAAGGGCAGACAAATTACCGGGAAGAGGTTCTGGGTTGTGGGCAAACCTTCCGGTCATTTCTTCATTCAGCGGAATCACCGTACAGCCCATTTGTTCTAATAAAGGAATGATAGATATAGCACCGGTGGAATTGATACAGTCTACTACTACTTTAGGAGCCAGTTCCCTGACCGCTTCGACAGTGACTAAATCCAGCGCAAATATTTGATCAATGTGTTTTTGAATGTAGCTATCGTCTTTTTTATAAGTACCTAATTTGTCCACCTCGGCATACTCAATAGATCCTTCGGCTATTTTATCGAGCACTTCCTTACCATCTTCACCTGAGATAAATTCTCCTTTCTGGTTGAGTAATTTTAGGGCATTCCATTGTTTGGGATTATGGCTGGCTGTAAGGATGATACCGGCGCCGGCATTTTCTAAAGGAACTGCCATCTCAACAGTAGGGGTAGTCGAGTAGCCAAGATCCACCACGTCAATACCTTGCAAACGTAAAGTGCTGATTACCAAAGAGCTAACGATTTCTCCGGAAATCCGGGCATCTCGTCCGATTACAATTTTTGGAATACTGGTCTTTTCTTTGACCCACTGTCCGAATGCTGCGGTACATTCTACAATATCCTGGGGAGTAAGATTCTCACCCGCTTTTCCTCCAATCGTTCCGCGAATCCCGGAGATAGACTTAATTAATGCCAAAGTTTTTTATTTGTATAGATTATTAGAAATAGTACCGAATGATTTATTTTCCTTATATGAAGACTAAGCACAAATTTATAAAAATCGAGCAGTAAATTATCATTATTCTTGGAAATAGAAAAGAAATTAACAAATCCTGGCTTTTCCATTTTATTGTTATATTTGTTTCTATTATCTTTTTTTATGGAAACTATCCTTCAATGTGATTATACTATTTTTGAATGGATCAACCACGACCTTCAAAATAACTTCCTGGATGCAATTATGCCATGGTGGAGATCTAAATTTATCTGGTTTCCTTTTTATGCTATGCTGATCGGTTTCATGGTGATAAAGTATAAGATCAAAGGGCTGTATTTTATCCTTGCACTTGCGCTGACGGTTGGTGTAGCAGATACTATGAGCAGTAAAGTGATCAAAAATTCGGTAAAGCGACTTCGTCCCTGCAAAAATCCTGAAATAAAAGACACCACACATTTGTTGGTTAATTGTGGGAGTGGTTATAGTTTTACTTCTTCACATGCTACCAATCATTTTGCTATTGCTTTTTTCCTCCTGTTTACATTTTGCCGGAGGTTTAAGTATTTAAGATTACCTTTGGTTTTTTGGGCCTCGAGTATAGCCTTTGGGCAGGTCTATGTGGGGGTTCATTTCCCACTGGATGTATTGGGGGGCGCTTTTTTAGGCATCCTGACTGGATACCTGGTTTTCAGGATTTATAACTC
Source organism: Saprospiraceae bacterium (assembly GCA_047619515.1). Lineage (GTDB taxonomy): Bacteria > Bacteroidota > Bacteroidia > Chitinophagales > Saprospiraceae > JAHDHW01. The sequence goes on from JBLHJZ010000446.1 coordinate 2,102, forward strand.
TTTGAAGCAGGTAAGGATTGCAGATTTTCAAGCATGAATAAGAAACTTGGACTATAAATGGAAATTTGGGAATACATCATACTATTTTTATCAGTAGTAATAGGAGGGGGGCTTGCTTTTTTTGTAAAAAATTATAACCCAGCGATACTTCAAATGCTCCTTTCTTTTGTTGGGGCTTATGTACTCGGAATCACCGTATTACACCTTTTGCCGGGAGTCTATCATGAGCCTGACCACTTCATCGGACTATGGATATTAGGCGGATTTTTTATTCAGATTCTGCTCGAATTACTCTCCGGCGGCGTTGAACATGGCCATATCCATCCAACGCATGAACCCAAAACTTCTTTTGCAATTCAAATACTATTAGGCCTTTGTATTCATGCTTTTATAGAAGGAATGCCTTTGGAAACCTATGATGCATTTCAGGAGGATGTATTCGGTCATGGGCATAATCATCAACATCTGCTATATGGTATTATTTTACATAAATTACCTGCTGCTTTTGTGCTGGTAATGCTGTTGACCCTTTCTAAATTTAAAAAATCTTTTATAATCTTGGTGCTGGTATTTTTTGGATTAATGTCCCCTTTGGGAGCATTGAGTACCGGAATCTTGGTATCAAGCGGCTTCTTAACGCCCGATAATACTAAAATACTATTAGCAATTGTGGTGGGATCCTTTTTGCATATTTCCACTACGATTTTGTTTGAAACAGAGAGTAAAGGTCATCATCATATTTCGTTTAAAAAGATAATGATGATTCTTATCGGGCTGATGTTGGCTTTGTTTACGGCGGTGTTTTAGACAAATCATCACTGGGCTCCCTGACCACTTTTTCAAAAGTAATTCATCTGGATTTAAAATATTATCAATTGTTATACAACCCTTCCATTCGTTTAACTACACTTTGTACTAAACATCGGAAATAAATGTCCTTTACGATTAGCATGACGGAAGCTGAACTGATAGATTCTTGTATTGCAAATGAACGCAAGGCGCAAAAGGATCTTTATGATCGATACAAGCGAGCTATGTATACGACGGCTTATCGTATCACTGGTAGCTTTGAAGAGGCAGAAGAAGTTTTGCAGGATGCCTTTCTTAGCGTATACCGGAATTTGGCTAAATTTCGCAGGGAATCTACTCTGGGTGCCTGGATCAAAACTATTGTTGTGCGGACTGCACTTAAAAAGGTGAAAAAGAAGATTCGCTTCGAGCCGATAGAAGATTACCATCATCGGGAGGATTTCATAAATTGGGACAACACTAACCTGGACGTGGAATATCTGGAAAAAGCCATTAGTCAGTTGCCGGAAGGCTATCGTACCGTTTTTGTAATGGTGGAGATTGAAGGCTTCCCACATAAGGAAATTGCCAAAATGCTCGATATTTCAGAAGGGACATCAAAATCTCAACTTTTTCATGCAAAGAAAAAACTGAGGACGATTTTAGGATCCAATGACTTTAGATAATGATGAAAGAAACTAATAAACATCTGCTGATCGAGGCGCTCAATAATTTGCCTCAATATCAACCCAAGGATAGTATTTGGGAGGGTATAGAAATGGAACTGACCAAAGCCCGGAAAGAAGTTATACTCCAGGAGTCCCTCGTAAACTTACCAGATTTTGATCCGCCGAGAAAGGTTTGGAATACTATCCAGGCTCAATTGGATAAAGATAAAAAACCAAAAGCAAAGGTTTTTAATTTTGCAAGACTGGCTGCCGCTGCCGCTGTTATTATAGCGATAAGTGTTGGCACCTGGATGTTTAAGAATACTTCTGAAAATAAAGAAATGGTGTCGGTAAATTATTCGGAGGAACAAGTAGCCGCTTCTTTTCTAATTATTGATTGGGAAGAAGATGAAGATGCCTTCTCAATGGTGGCTGAATTTTGTAAGACGAGTAACAGTATTTGTAAACAGCCGGATTTTAAAATTATGACAGAAGAGTTGGAAGAGTTAAATGCTGCCAAACAAGAATTAAAACAAGCAATGGATAATTATGGAACCGATCCCGAACTCATTGCTCAATTGACAGTTATAGAACATGAAAGATCTGATTTATTGAAGAAAATTATTAAAAGAATCTAAATCTCACCAGATCCAAATATGAATATTTCAAATTGCATTAAGACAAACCTGGTTTTTTTCTGTCTTGTGTTCACTTCCATGGCACTGGCACAAGATGCAGAGACTACCCTGCAGGTAGTAAGCAAGAATATTGAAAGAACTATCGATTATAACAAAGGTTATATACTGGATATAGACGGCGAAAAAGCTGATATTCAGATACTTACCTGGGACAAGAATAAAGTCAAGGTGGTCATAGAACTTATTTCCAAGCATGAAAATCTCGAAATTGCAAAGAGAGATTTAGAATCCATGGGGTATAATATAGAAGTCGTTGGCAAAAAGATATTTGTCCGTAATTATGTCGCTACTAAAAAAGAGAATGCCAAACCTGAAAGTGTATTTAAGGCTAATTATGTATTGACTATCCCAGAGGATTGTCCGGTGGATCTTCGTAATCACTTTGGCAAAGCCAATATTAGCGGCCTCAACCAGTC
>JBLHJZ010000447.1:0-4647 GCA_047619515.1 Saprospiraceae bacterium
TTCTGCTCGCTCAAATTACTGACTAAGACCATAGGGAAGTTATTAAATTCATTGGTGACGATATCCAAATCTCCATCATTGTCCAAATCAAAAATTACGGAAGAACGACTGCCCAAGGCACTCCAAAATACAACTTCTCCTTCCTGACCTTTACATTCTTTATGGCCTTTTTCGGCGCCAGAGCAATCAATGGTGAACCATGGCTGTGCATAAAGGCTATCTTTTCTGGGCTCTACACCTAAGATAAATTCACTATTTAAAAATTGTTCTCCCCGATTGTTTAGCAGCAGAATATTGGAGCGGTAACGGTATGGATAATTCATACTGCAGGTGATAAATACATCTTCGAAACCATCTGCATTGATATCGCCCGTACTTAAGCCCCAGGGCCAGTAATTCTCTGCACCAATTTGATCAGAAATTTCCTGAAAAGAACCCGGAGTTGTTTGTTTGAAAAAGGCATTCCCGAAAATACTTTGCCCTCCACTTTGTAAAAACGATTCCGGCCATTGCATATTCGATTTTAATTTTTCTTTTTCCGGCGGAATTCTTTCGCTCATATCCGAATGCATATCGGTAATAAAAATATCCAGTTGGCCATCATTATCAAAATCGAAATATTTGGCACTCATTGATCCCCAGGAAGTTTTAGGAAAAAGCGCTCTACTCTTTTTCTTAAAATGTTTCCCCGCTATATTTTCGTAATATTCATCATGACCTTGCATATTCAGTACAAAAAGATCTGTCCATCCATCTGCATTTGCATCCAGTGGGAAGGCATCTCCGGTCCAAGCGGTATCAACCAGCCCGGTACTTTCCGAAACATCCAAAAAGCGATTGTTGCCTAAGTTTTTATAAAGAATACTTCGTTCTGTCCGCTCGGGTTTTAGGTGACCACCAAATCCATCTTTCACACCAACAAAGTAATTGTATTTCGTTCCGTCTACCACCATCGTGTCGATCTCGTCGGTAGTGTAAGTGCCAATATTAGACAAAAATAAATCCAGGAGGCCATCCCTATCGTAATCAAAAAAAGTGGCCCCGGAAGAATGACCGCGATAGTTTAGCCCGGAAGTTTCGCTAATATCAATGAAATTGCCCTTCCCATCATTTTGAAAAAGCATGTTGCCTGTTTTGACAAAAGTAGCATATAGGTCGGGGTCACCGTCGTTATCGATATCGGCAAATGAAGCAGTAACGCCAGTACCCAAATCAGTATTACTCAAACCTGCCTGAACAGTGATGTTTTCAAATTGACCATTTCCCAAATTCTTCCAAAGCTCGTTGGGGCCAATTTGAGAAATAAAATAAATGTCATAAAAACCATCGTTGTTTATGTCGGCAATCACAACTCCATTGCCATGATCGTAGTGATTAGCTTTAAAATTTTTGCCGGAATCGTCTGTAATGTGATGTTTGAAAAGTATGCCGCTTTTTTGTCGGCTATCCTGAAAAGTGAAGTCATGGAATAGGGGATAAGAAGTAGCTTTGGACATTTGCTCATTCTTTTGAGCTTCCAGCCAGAAGGGATAGATTCCTTTTTGGGAAGTAGGTGCCCGTTTTGAAAAATCGTAATCAGATTGACCACAGGAATAAAACAAAACTATAATTCCAACTATAAAGAAAAGGAAATATGACTTTTTCATAGGGCGTTGTGTCTAAATTAATTTATTGAACCCAAAGACCACTGTATTAATTGAGGGTCGTGAGTGGATGACTTTAAAAGCTCTTTTTCTTATTAGTGTGATTATTTTCTTCCCATTTTTTTTTGAAAAAAAGCTTTTCGATTACTTATTTTTAAATGCTTCACTCGACTTTAACTGTGTGGAATTTTTATTAATGAGCTTAGATAATACTTTTTAATTAATTGTAAAAACCCCCAATCAACGAACTACATTTACATTTCTCTTTCGGAAATCAACCATTTTTTAAAATGACTTACCGATTGCACTTTCAAATTTCCAAATAGAGATTCATGTGTAAATCCACACATTTGATCTCCTTTCAGTTCATAATTGCCATTATGATTGGTTTTAAATTCGAGCCGGCGGATAAGTCCAGGTACAACCATTTCTTTGGCAGAAAAATCAGAAAGGCTGAATGTGTATAGGTAATCATTACTTTTCAGCAATAAAATAATCTCACTATGAGCGGGAAGTCTAAATTCCTGCTCGGTAGCAATATCATCAGCGGTGTTTAACTGGCCATCTTCGCCCGGATAAACAAAGGTCCATTTATATTCATCGGCTGTTACTTCAATAGTCATTGGGCCATTCCATTTTTCATTATCTGACGGAAAATAAGCCAGAAAGACCAGCAAAGGAATTAAGAGAAACTTATTTGACCAACCAAAGTTTTTCATGTTCACTGCATTATTTTAACGCCAAAGAAAAAATGATTCTTTTTTCTGTATTATTTCCCATTATTTCAATGCGAGTAACATTAGGCCCGATCAACTGAGTACTTGATGTCTGAGATAAATAGCCACTCCCCAGGTAATTCTCAATCTTCTGGGTTTTTCCATTGGCTAAATGAAGCAAAGCATATTGATCGCCTGATGAAAAGCGAAATTGTTTCCGGTCTTCATTCAATAAAAAAGCCCTTGCTTTGTCCGAATTATTGGCAGCAATTATTATGGGAGCTAATTTATTCCGATCTACCAAAACCAAACTTCGGGAATCGACATCCGACCAAAAACCGCTTTCCTTTCCTCGGAAAACTTCAAATTGTCCATTGCCATTTCCCTTTAAAAAAATACCCGTTCCCGCATCTTGTCTTTCAAAGGCATAATGGGCGGGATAAAAGTTTCCATGACAGAGCACATCGGTGTAGCCATCTCCATCAAAATCGCCGGTAATCATCCCGTTGATGGGAGCCAACTGGGCTTTGTTTGGCAATTCCTGTTTAATAAATTTTCCATTTCCTTTATTTTCTAAAATAACATTGGCAAAGGTTTTTGCTTTGAGTTCTTCTCCTTGTCCGGGAAAAAACTTTTCTTGAATCTCCGCGAAGGTCATTCGAGCATAGGGTGTAAATCCTTCAACTTTATCTTTCCATTCTGGAAAGCTTTTCTGAAATGCTCCAAAGCCAAATACGGGATATCGTTTACCGGCCTGCTCATAAGTATGAAAAAGATCAAGTTGTCCGTCCTGATTGAAATCACCATACACTAAACTCAATGGTGCTTCCGGGTTAGTTTTAATATATGTATTTAATCCGGCATTGCCTAACACATAATCTATATCACCGTCCTCGTCGAAGTCAGCGCCGGTTATGCTATTCCACCACCCTTCCGTATCTGTCAAACCTGCTTCAGAACTTACATCGGTCAAGACACCGTTATTATTTTGAAAAAAACGAACGGGCATCCAATCGCCAACCACGATCAGGTCCATAAATTGGTCATTGTTGAAATCTGTCCAAAGCGCCGCAGTTACCATTCCGAGTTTTTGTAAATATGCCGGAGTGATGTCTGTAAATTTTCCGTCGTTATTTTCCAGCAGATAACTGCGTGGTGCCAGCGGATAAAAACTGGGCGTTACCCTGCCACCAATGAAAAGATCAAGGTCCCCATCTTTATCATAGTCCGCTGCTATTACACAAGAACCGCTGCTATTTATTTCGGGAAGCGCTTGCCCATCTTTTTTGAAGTTCCCATGTCCATCATTAAGGTAAAGTCGATCCTGGTAGAATGATAAGTCAGCATGATAAGCACCACCGCCAGAGCACTGATACAAATCCAGATCTCCGTCATTGTCCGCATCAAAGAACAAACTGCCCATGTCTTCTTGTGCGGCATCTTTGGAAAGCTCTGGTTGATCAGACAAATTAAAATGACCTTTTGCATCTTGAAAATAAAGAGCTGAAGAATGATCCTGAGCACCCCCGAAAAGAATGTCATCTAAAAGGTCCCCATTTACATCCGCAACAGCCATGGCAGGACCATGCTTAGATTGCTTATAATGTAAATTGAATTGCCGGTCAAAATCATCAAAATCATTTTCCTTTTGTTCAAACGAAATAATGCCATCCGAAGCCTCCGCAATCACCAGTGATTTTTTTGGGGGTTCAACGGAATTTGGAATACTGGCATCTTTATAATCTATCGTAAGGATGGAATTAGCCGGAATATTTTTTAGAATTTGTTGCTTTCCGTCAGTCCAGGTGAAAGTCATCTTGGGGATGATCTCCAATTCTCCAAGTCCAAAATTCAAACGATGATCAGAGGTAGACAAATAACCCCTAATGGGTTGCTGTTGCTTAAATTGCATTAAGGTACCGGATTCGTCGTATAAGTGAACTTTGCTACCCCAACCATTAAGATTTTGTTGAGGACCTTTAAAGCTCACTTTTACAAAATTATTATGGTTGAGTTGCCGGGATCTGTTTTCATAAAAGGTTGGCGGATGATTGGTATTAGAAGAAATGATGTCCATGTCGCCGTCGTTATCCAGATCAGCAACTACTGCTCCGTAACTAACATTTGGAATATTTAAGCCCCACTCTTTTGATTTTTGCGTAAAGGTTAAATCCTGATTATTGCGATAAATTTGGTTCGGAGATTTATGATGATTCCTGTACATGGATTCACGCAATTTAAAATATTGCTTTTCATTTCCTGACTTTAGTGCACGGCGTAGCTTGCCA
>JBLHJZ010000448.1:0-4637 GCA_047619515.1 Saprospiraceae bacterium
TAGTGTCCAACCAGAGCCAGGGTTAAATTTTTCGCTCCATTTTTTCAATCTTTGGGGGGTATCAATAGCCGGGTCAATAGATACGGAAATCATTACCAAATCTTTATCAACATGGTCACCCATTAATTTTTTCAATTGTGTAAAATTAGCGCCCATAGGGGGACATACAGTTGTACAGGTTGTAAAAATAAAATTCATAGCAACCACTTTCCCTTTAATCAACTCGGATAATTGAACTGTTTCTCCATCCTGATTCAGCAGTGTCAATTCGGGTATGTCGACAAGGCCTAATTTCGAATCTCCTTTGGAAGTGCCATCAAAACAACAAACGTCTTTTTTTTGAGCTCCCAATTTGGTTGAAAAGGAGGCAAACATAAAAATGAGGCATAAAAATAAAGCGGAGGAGATTGATAATTCTATTTTTTTCATTGAGCTTGTTTTCAATTTGAAGAAGGAGATATCACATGGATTGTACGGTATTGAGGATTGTTCAAAGCCAGTCCGCCTGATCGACTTTCGACATACATATAATATACACCAGGTTCTGAGAATACAACATTAGTCGAGTAAGTGCCTTCTGCAGTAATTTGGACTGATTTTCGAAAATGTGAAGATCCAGAAATCCCCATGCACATAATCTGTACATCTGAAAGGTCAGTCATCAATTGATTGGTTTGTTTATCCACCAGATTAAAATTAATTGGAAATTCTTCTCCTGCAATAACATATCTTCTTGGAGGCATATGGTTTACCGTTAATGCACCACCTTTATTAATAGACCGCTTTTTTTCAAGCTCGGGATTAGGAAGTACCTTAACTTTAAAACAGTGAATAAACCTTGGAACATCCATAAAAAATGCAACATCATAATATCCGGGACTTCTCAACTTGGCTACTGTCTCATAATTTCCAGAAGATGCTTCTTGCAAACTTCGGTCAATCACCATTACAGCCCTGGGTTCCATGTTATAATTACTAAAATTTCCCATCGGGGCCGCCATACCTTCGGAATAAAAATAAATCGTTTTATCAGGCGCATTGGCTAACAATACGGCACTTTCTCCAGGAGCCTGAACAAGCCCGCTTGCCAGACAAGGCATTGTCATTCTACCCGGTGGGAATTGTCCACCAGGGAAATCGACCACAGTTACCGGCAAATTTTCGTTGCCGATATTTGCAAGCGGTATCATCAATACTAATTCGCTATTTCGATGGGTGACATAAGCCAATGTTTGAGTAAAATTTACTTCATAAGGTTCTGATTCCATATCGCCAACTTGTACTACCCGATTGATAGAAGCATCAAATATTGAAACATTATCTTCATTCGGATTTACAATAAAACCGAATCGTTGAGTGGGTTCAAATTTTATTTGGCAAATCCCTGGCTCTAACTGAACAGAGTCTATTAGTGTATGCTTTTCAGCATCAATAATTGTCAGACCTCCAGTGGTTTCACTAATGACATAAACAGCTCCGGCTTCTGATGAATAGCCGATCGCTGAAGGCTCAGCGCAAGTTGAAATCTTCGATATTGATTGCATAGTGTGCGCATCAATTACAGATAAACTATTTTCTTGTTTATTAGAAACATAAACAATTCTATCATCTTCTTGTACTAATAAATCATGCTCGCCATCCTTACCGGGAATAAATTTTTTAAGGCTTTTCGAATCCACATCAATCACGGCAAGGCCGGAGGATTCTCCTTTATTTTTGTCTCCCTGGCAAAGCACCCAAAGATACTGTCCATCTGATTGAAGAGCTAGTTTATGAGGTGGCGCCTGCACATCAATATTATTGATAACTTTCCAATTTGCTGTACTAATTACCGCAATTTGTTTAGCTTCCGGCATAGATACAAATACATAGTTTTGATCCTTGGAAACTACCCAATCCATTCCTGGACTATTTAATTCGATAAAAGCCAATAACTGTGATCCACCATAACCAAATAATGGATCAACGACTGTAATGGAAGGTTCTACATTCAGCGTTAGGACATAATAAACATTCAGGTTTAGTTCTGCTTGTTTCAGGATACTTCCTGTAATGAAGGTGGCTACTTTTTTCACACAATCATCATCGACCTCTGGGATAGGATCCATCCATGCGGCAGGATAGGCTCCCGATAGACCATTTTGAGTCAAGGTATCTGATATTGAAAACTTAAACCGAATGTCATCCCCTTCTTTAAAAACCCCAGGAGTCTTTTGTTCATCTACATGATCAAGTGAAAAATTTACTTGAATCCCTTCATTAATTACTGTTTTTCGATAGGGCTCTCCAGAAGATTCACTTTGTTGAGCATTCCCAAAAAGTGGAATGCCCAACAAAAGTAAAACCAGTATCTTATTTACCATCTGAAATTTGCGGTGTAGTTCATTCATTTCTTCATCTTTATTCATCTAAAAAAATAAGAATCAATCCTTATCTTTTTTGAGTTCTCTTCTTTAGTCCAATTTCAGTCAACACTCTCTTTTGACTTGATATTTTCCTAAGATCAGCGTGAGGTATAGATGCTGCCGGAGGTGGTGCATCCTCTTTTCCAACAAGAGCATTTATCCGTGTTAAAGAAAGTCTTAATACGCCTTTATTAGCAGAAGTTACAATTACTCCTTTTCTGTCAACTAGCCCTGTAAACTCCCAGGTTCCGTTATTCGCAACTGGTACAGATACGGTATTCCCTGCAGCTAAAACACTGACTGTCTTAGCCTGGGTATTTGATTCTGGGTCAATGCTAACAAAACCGGAAACCTTATAATTACTCGACTGTCCTTTGATCGTATCTGCCCCTACTGCCATTACCGCATCTCGTCCATCTGTCACTACAAATAGTCCCCAGACACCTTGTTTGAAATCACCATTTGGAAAGGAACGATAGAGATAATCTCCAGTAACTCCATTGGCACCACCAGCACTTTTCAACAGAATATCAAAAGTATTCCAAACGCCAATCTGACCACGGGATCCCAGCCATTGTGAAGCACGGTTGTGCCCTAATTTGTCAGAGTTGTCTGTATAAGGCTCTTCCTGCCAATTATGTCCATGCAAGGTAAATACTTCCCCGTTTCCACTTCCACCAGGATGGAGGATTCGGAATCGAACCGGAGTTCCTTTTTTAGCAACCGGCATTGGTGTAACCGGAACAGATCCGGCTATACTATTAGTAAGTATATTAGAAATATCAAGCGAATTGAAGTCCGGGTTTTGCGCATTCCAGCCATCATTGTCAAGATAACGATTACCCAAAGGTTCAGAGCGGTAATTGATGGCATTGATGACTACAGCCGCACCATCAGGATTACCTGTATTTTTTATGGATTTAACAGCCAGATTATCCTGAAATTGGAAGACGTGTTCTCTAAAAAGAAGACGTGAAAATCGACGATCAGCAAAAACGTTAATTGCATCTTTATGCTGATCTGCTGTTTTCCAGAAACTAACTTTTGGTTCAATGATCAGGGAACCAAATAATCCGGAAAAAGATTGCAATATCGGATCAGCAGGCAATAAAGGAACAGATCCGAATTCGGTATCTACCGCTTTCCAGGTGTTATTACCTTCATTATATTCATATCTTCCTGCATACCAGGTATAAGTTCTGGAATCAAGGTCTGTGACACTTCTAGTTGCTGGTGGAGTTATAGTTTGGACATCGTTAAGACCGACATTAGTACCATCATCTGTACTAGCATCATAAGAAAGTAATTCCGCATGGAGGCCGACAGTAAAGGAAGCCGCATAGCCTACTTCATCTGTTGCCTGTCCATATTTTACTCCAGTAGCTTGGATATTGGCATTTAAAGGGATTCCGTTACTTACTTTTACTTTAATACAGTCTCCGGCATTTGCCCGTAGCACCAGGGGTTCAACAATATAACTGGTATCATTTTTAAATAAGTCTACTTCATTATCCGGAATGTAAACCATTGCTGTATTATCACTATTTTTATAATTGTCATTATAAATCAGACTTGAAGGAAAATTAGGATTAGCAGGAAAAATATCACCAAACCTTGAGATCGCTGATAAAGCAGTTACCTCAAATTGTTTAACTGGAGCCCCTTTAGGACAACCACATGGTTCAGGTGCGATATTTGGATTACCGGGTCTATTATCAGGTAGTGCAGCCAATCCATCAGTATGTGATTTGTAAGCTCTCATAATACCCCAAAGTCCATGTTCCAAGCCCAATTGATCTGCACTTGCTGTATAAAGATAATCAGTAATTCGGTTACTACCGTCAGGAGAAAGAGCCCCCTGAGTAGTCGGTAGTGAAAAGTTCATCTCAAAATGTTCACTAAGACTCATGACCTGAGTAGATCTCCATCCTGAATTTTTGGCAGAAGGCTCAAATAACCATTTAACACCGTGGATATTAAAAAAGTGTGGAAGCAAATGCGCACCTACCAATGTTCTGACCTGAATACGATCATTCTCATAGGCACGAAGTAGCGGAGTATAAGGATCTCCCGACATAATCTGAGGGGTCAAATCAGAAGCAGGATATTTAAAACTATAGCCTACTGTATCAGGATTCGGGAATACACCACGCCCAATAATTTGTGTGCTATTAAAATTTGATTTTGGGTTAATAGGTACACTTGAACCTGGCTGGCTGTTTAATGCCGTAT
>JBLHJZ010000449.1:0-4625 GCA_047619515.1 Saprospiraceae bacterium
GGGGGTAATACCTTTCCGGTGTAATTATTGATTTATACTATTTATGGAGAGGTAGTTGAGCTAAGGTACATTCTGGTGTAAGTTAGGCAACTATTAACTTTTGGAATATTTTTACGTATAAAAAAACCTTTGCTTGAAAGTATTTTAACAACAGTAATGAAATTCGTATACGCTATCCTTATTTTTTTCTTTTCCGGCGGAATTGTGATGTCACAAACCGAAGGGCAGGTGAATTATGAGGAAGTCTTAGTTGTCCTGACGAACGACATTCCAAATGGTCAACACCGGACACTGAGAGACCTCATAAGTCTTTTGGATCATTCGCAAATATCTGGGCAAATCCGTCAGGTATTAAAAGATCACACCTTTTTTACCGATAAAGAGATTGATGTTCTTGAAGCTAATAAAGCGGAACTATTCAGTTTTTATTATAATAACACCGGGCGCATCAAATATTCTGAAATACTCAATGCTTTCTTTATTACGCCTATTGAACGAAGTGAGGTAAGTTTTGAATTAAAGCATAATGAGAAAAACCAGTCTGATCAAACCGACGGTATACTTCGTCGCTTATTGACTAACCTCAACTCAACATTAGAAAGTAAAAAATATACAAGGGCAGGAAAGCTGGTAAATGAGATTATCGAACTGAAGCTCAGTGATCAGGAAGTCTACCTGAATATTCTAAAAGATTCCAGACTACTGGATATCCCGGAAATTTCAAGAAATATCATTTATCAATCCTTAATTAGTGCATTGGATACCTACCCTGATCTTGAAATCGTAGAAATCGCACTTCAAATGCTAGCGGGTGGTTATTTAGAGGAGCCTTATATAACTCAGTTTTTGACGACTATTACCAATAATATCCCGGATCTGGGGGATCGTTTTGAAAGTGCTCCCGAATACTTCCAAAACCTGGCAGACTCGCTAGGATCTTTGGAAGAAATAAGAAATTTTGGGTACGAAAGATATTTCAGCTCGAGGAAAAGCTTCTTTCAGTTTCCGGTTGATTACTACGGGAAACTACTGGCATTATCTGATCCCTACCCCTGGATAAAGAAAAATGTTATTGTTGACCTCCAAAAATCTCAACATCCAAGAGCTTTTTTTTACATAGCTGCTGACCTTTATAAAAACCTAAAAGAAAATCCGAATTTTAAGAGAGATGCTCACCTGGCATTGCTGGAGTCGATGACTAATATCAAAGTGGGTATAAAAGGGAAAGACAATAAGATAACTTTTGATCCAAAACAGGACGAAGTTGCGATGACTAACTATTTCTTATTTTGGGCTACTCATTATGAAGATTTCGAATGGGATGAAAACCGGCAAATATTTACCAATAAACTGGAAACGCTCGCCAAAACACAAGACTATGAGCGTTTGTTTAGAAGGCTAAATTCCAGGAATGATACGATAGCGCTGGAGTCTTTTGCTCAACTCACGGAAGGAGAACCGCTGGAAATAGAATCCCTGGCAAAAAAATACCGCCAGCTGCTTCGCAATCAAAACAAATCCCTCCCTTCCCTAAAATACCAATATCTCGAACAACTTTCCTTATTGATGGCCTACTGCCGTACAAATAAAGTATCCTATAAAGTCAAACCGGCACTTGCTGAAAAATTGCAAAGCCTACTGGCTGCAAAAAATCCCTCAACGCGGTATATGATCGAAAACGAAATCATCGAAAAAATGGAAGTCGATGAAATTACAGCTTTTGAATACTGGGCTTGTCTGAAGGAAGGCGAAAAAAATGTATCCTTTAGTGCCGGCCGGATTCTCGATTGGGTGTATTCCAAAAATTGGGATGCAATAATGAAAGACAAAGATCAGGTGCGCTTGTTTTTGAAAAAATCTTACCTGTTTGAAAATATCGGCGTTAGTGGCATTTGTAATTCTTATCTGCATAAATTCACGCCACATAATACCGCTGAATATCAGATCATTAAAGAAATCTCAACCATTGAATCGGATGAGGATATCCTTACCCAGTTGTCTTTATTGCTGACAATAGATGATGATAAAAACCAACAGACCTATAATAATATCGACAATTTTCTGGAAGATCCAATAGTTTTCAACAGGCGTGACATCAAAATATTGCCCGACCCCTCGGACTATGATGTAAGAAGTATAGTGGATATCATCAAAGCCGAAGAAGAGCAGGAAGCCATAAAAAAACTTTTTTCTTATCTTTGGCTTCATCCCAATATCAAGTATATCCCTTACCTATTTGAGTTAATTGATGATGACCGTATCGTTACCCAAAAAGAAAACCTCAGGGTTTCCGTGGCGGATAATATCATTCCGATCGTAGAGGCTGTCTATAACCACAATTTTGAAACCTCCCCCCAAAAACCCTTTGCAACAGAGCAATGGAGAGAATTATGGAAAAAAGATAGCGTAAATTTTAAAACCTGGGAACAGCAATTTTTTGAAAAGAAACTGGATAGTTTGCAGTATTTCGAAACCTTGAAGATCGACAAGTTGAACGAATTGACCGCTTCTGTTTTTTACGCAGAAAAACACAAATCTATAATCCTGGATAATCTAAAGAAAGTAAAACCCTTCCGGGATCTTCGCAAACTCTCCACCGAACCCAAGCTCTCCGTGGAGGAAGATTTGAAATATTTCAAGGACTTCTTTTTTACCTATAAGGAGCTGGATGATATTCCAAAACTCTTTGATATCACGGAGCATAATATTGATCGTATCCTTGTTTTTATTGCTGACAAATCCGCAACTTTCGAAAGTTCAGAAAGGGGATCATTATATAATAACTTATTTCGTACACCCTGGCTTTCCCGTTATGTCAATCAAGGTAAGCTGGAAACCGCTTCCGCAAAAATAATCGAAACGGCCCTGATCACCTACCTGGAAAATAGTGAATTCCTGAGTGAATTTGAAGATCAAATGACACAACTTAACATTGCCCAACTCCAATTCATGGGGAAAAGCATCCGGGGAAAAATAGATGCTACCCTTGCGCTTGATGCAGATAAAGGATCAAAAGCAAAGATTTTAAAAGCTATCATCGCTACTATTTCATATAATGAAATCGGATTGGTAGTGAGTCGCTTTGATGAAATGGTGGATATTCTTGGGGATAAAACTTATGCGTTCTTATCGCAGGATTTTGGTATTCCTGTTTTCTCTTTTGAGACCACGAAAGAGCAGGAGCTATTTATCCTGAACCATAAAGAGATGTCAATCGCTGAATTTTACACCTATTACCTGAAAGAATTCGGATTGGATCTTTCTTCAAAAAAAGGCACGCTCGACTATCAAAAAATCTACAATATTCTTCGCTTTGATATTGTTTCACCTTTTGCCGGGGAGACCGGTGGAAAAAGAGATTTGTACATCTTTGGCCTTCTCAAACTTTTAGAAATTCAGTTCAATACCCAATTAGGGTTTCACGATAAGTTGAATGAATCCCAAACTTTTTATAGCTTCTCCTCTATTAAGCGGGCACAGGCCTGGTTGAAGTATTTGGAGGGTAAAAAACTCATCAATACCGAGGGATTATTTCCTCCTTCTTTCAATCTTGTGAGAGAAGAAAATTAACTTTGCCTATCTTTGTCGTCGTTATAATTACCGAAACTGTATTCCAACAGACTTTTCTATAGTAGAATTAAGAATTGTATAACACTTTTTTGAAGCTAAATTTGTTTCTATTACCGTTATGTGTATGAAGAGAATTATTTTTAGCTTTACCCCTTTATAAGAAAGTTAAAGAACTTAACTAGATAATACCTATTTTCGTAAAACCTAAAATACCTATTATTATGAATAAAATAATGAAAATCTCCTTCCTGCTGCTCCTTGCACTTGTCATAGGTATAGGCACCGCAGACGCTCAAAACTATGGCAAGAAGAAAAAGAAGAAAAAGAAGAAACCTCCTAAAACCGAGAAAACTGATGACTACTTCGATGAAAGTGGCGGGTTTGCGCATAAACTATGGTATGGCGGCGGGCTTAATTTTCAGATTGGAAACTATGACAATAATAGTAATTATCTGCTGTTTGGTCTCAGCCCTATGGTTGGATATAAGTTTACAGATAACATTTCGATAGGCCCACGTGTCAGTATGAATTACTTAGAGATTTACCAGCCCGGCGATAATGTCAAAGTGATGGAATGGGGCGTCGGCGCTTTTGGAAGAGTGAAGTTTTCGCAAGCGCTCTTTGCTCATATCGAATTTGAAACACTTAAAGTAGATGAACTTAGTGATTTCAACTTACAAGAGACAAATGATCAGAACTTCTATATAGGCGTTGGTTACAACTCAGAATTAGGTAACGGTTGGGGTTATGAATTTTTAGGGCTTTATAATTTTATGGAAGAGGATGATTTTAAGGTTCCTATTGAACTCCGCGTCGGGGTGACTTATAATTTTTAAACTTATCTTATTTATATAAAAAGAGGCAGTCCGTCTGGATTGCCTCTTTTTTATTGGTGAGCGGAGTCTACTCTAAAAATACATTTTTTTTAACCACATAGAACACATACATACAAAGAACACATCCACCAATAATTGCTTTAGCAATCCTCTATGTTTTCTACGTATCCGTATGGATGTGAAACTTCCTATATGGTCTATGTGGTAAAAACGCGATAG
>JBLHJZ010000450.1:0-4614 GCA_047619515.1 Saprospiraceae bacterium
ATCTTTTAGATTGAGGAATCCAAAAGCATGTTCCGTATGAATATAGGGAAGGATTTTATTTTTTAATCAATACTTAATTACTAATTTGCGTTTCTTTTTAAAGCTGGTTCAGAAATAATTTAGGAGAGAATAGGGGGGCTATATAAGCACTCGAAATAAAAAGAATAATGAAAGACCTAACCGATCTTATAGCCCGGATGTTTATATCCTTTATTTTCCTGTTTGAGGCTTATGATTCCATCAAGTTTTTTAAAACTACAAAACTCCAGATGACGGAATATGGTATTACCTGGCAGCAGGATATTTTGCTAATGGGGGCTATATTTTTATTGGTATTGGGTGGCCTTTTAGTACTTGTGGGGTATAGATCCAAACTGGGTGCAGTGCTACTACTCATTTATTGGGTGCCGGTGACTTTTATCGTCCATTCCTGGTGGAACGACCCTGCTGAGACGTTGAGAGTGGAATCTATTGCTTTTATGAAGAATCTTGCCATTATTGGTGGTTTGTTGATGATCTTTGTAAACGGGAGCGGTAAGTTTAGTATCCGACGATTATTTGCTACGACGAAAGTTTAAAGATCGATATTAATGCGCTGTACTCCGCCCAATCAAAAAGGTAAGAAATAGATTAATGCGGCTATAGGCTACCCTTCTAACATTGGACATCGTACAAGCAATTGGCTATTAGCGCTCTTTAACGCGTTAGAAGTGAGGCGAATAGCTAAATAGCCTGTCTAGGTGACTCGGCTATAAGGAGCCAGCTGGAAATATTTCTTATTCTTCATTCAAAATCTCGCCACAATACTTACAATTTGTGGCATCATCATCGTGTCCTTCTTTGCTACAATATCGACAGGCCTGTGTATTGGTCGAAATCCTTAGGTGTGCCATATCGCCTCTTATAATTTCTGCAGAGACAATGCCGGTAGGTACCGCAAGGACAGCATATCCCAGTAGCATTATAAAAGATGCTAAAAATTGACCAATAGTAGTGACAGGTGAGATATCGCCATACCCAACCGTGGTCAACGTAACAATGGCCCAGTATATTGATCGGGGAATGCTGTCAAACTGTTCATTATAGTCCGCTTCTGCGAGGTACATCACTGATCCTAGTATTGTCACCAGCAATAATATAAAGAGCATAAACACTGCTATTTTTGCCCGACTTTTTAGCAGTGCCCGTACGATGATATTCCCTTCGTTTAGGAATTTAACTAATTTGAAAATCCTAAAAACCCTCAGTAATCGAAGTGCTCTGATAACCGCTAAATACTGTGTGCCTGCGATAAGCAGACTGAGGTAGGTAGGAATGATAGACAACAGATCTACGATACCGAAAAAGCTAAGGGCATATTTCTTAGGTTTATAAACACAATAAAGCCGGAGCAGGTATTCAATAGTGAAACATATGGTGAACATCCATTCAAGTGCATGAAAAAGCTGTTCGTATTTTGCAGCCTGGGCTTTTATACTTTCTAAGAGAACCACCAATACACTAAGTACAATAAGCACCATTAAAGCAACATCAAAAGCTTTACCCGCTGGGGTATCTGCTTCAAAGATGATTTCGTGTAATTTTTCTTTTCGTTGATCTAAAGTAGAAGGCATTTGGTACCTGATTTTTGCACAATGTAATAAAAGAATTAGTAAAACAGATGATTTATGCTTGGCAAGCACTCTTTATCACGGGCTTTTCTATGATTACGCACTCAAATAAAAAGATATCATTGGGAAACTTAATGTAAATTTTTCCTAAATTTGGCAAACACTGTAAAACAAACCTATTTCACGAAAGATAGTACTGATGATCAAAGCGATTATTGTTGAAGACGAAATAAATGGTCTTGACAACTTAAAAAACATGCTCCGTCAATATTGCCCTGAGGTGGAGGTGATTGGAGAAGCAAAAAGCAATAAAGAAGCTATAGAATTACTTAAAAACCCGGCGATCAACCCGGATTTGGCCCTTTTGGACATCAGCCTTCCTGACGGTTTGGTATTTCAGATGCTAAAAGAATTAAATGGCGAGGCAAATTTTGATATCATCTTTGTTACTGCTTTTGATGAATACGCTGTGGAAGCTTTCAAATATAGTGCTATTGGTTACATTCTAAAACCTATAGACCCTGATCGGTTAAAACAAGTCGTCAGTAAAATCCAGCCCGGCAATTTGAATAAGATTAATGAACGGATGGAGATATTTGAGCAAAGGTATTTTCCAAACAGTCATCCTAATGCCTTTGAAAAAATGAGTATTTCTGCCTTGGATGGCATTTATTTTATCAATATTAAAGACATTGTGAGGTGTGAGGCAGAAGATAATTATACACATATTCATCTGAGGGGAGGGGAGAAGATCATCGCCTCAAAGACCATCAAATCTTACGAAGAGCTTTTGTCGGGCGTCAATTTTTATAGGGTACATAAAAGCCATCTTATAAATTTGAATTTTATGCGCAAGTTTGTAAAAGGCGATGGAGGATATTTGATAATGGATGATAGTAAAAAAATCGAGGTCTCCAGGCGAAGAAGACCGGCATTTATGTTGAGAATTAACGAATTGCAAGACGGAATTTAATATTTGAGACGAAGAGAGGGCTTTAATTTTGTTTTAGAGTATTAACTTTTGAGGGGGGGTAATTAGATTAAGTTGTTGGTTTTCAGCTTATTGTGTATTTTAAATTTAAAGTAAATGGTGAAGTCTAATTAATTTAAAAGATATAAAAAGGCGATTAAACTCGGTTTTTGTTGGGACAAAGGAAGAATATTTGTATTTTTATAGCAGATTAAACAAACAACAGTACTCAAAACCGAATTAATAAAATTTGCTAAAGCCAATTACTATGGGGAGCAAGAAAAATAAGAGCCCACTGCGAGATCTAATGTATGATCTCCAGAATAGTGTTATCCAAAAAGACGATATGTCTCAAATGTTTGGAGGAACCAATAATCACAATAATCACGACAATAGCGGTATCGGAGACGACGTCCCTCAATAAGATAAATTATATTTATTTTAAATATAATTAGGCTACATTTTCTTAAATGTAGCCTTTTTTTATATATTTAAACTCGAAATGAACCAGTTAGTAGCCACATATCCCAATCTAAAGAGTATGGAATCTCGGTTGACAAGGACAACGGACCCTTATCAACGGTTGGAACTATTGAATACCCTGGCAGAAGCTTATGCATTTATAGATTTTCGGAAAGCCCGGAAATTTCTCTATGAACAGGACGATTTATTACAAAAACATGATTATCCTGATTTTCAGCTTACTTTTCATCTCAATCACGCTTTTATAGAAAACCAGTTATACAATTATAATCTTGCTGAAATTCATTTCAAACAAGCTATAGAACTCCTTGATGAACTTGGCGATACTAAACAGCAGGTCGAAGGATATATTGACTATGCAGGTACTTGTATGAATTTGAATGAACTTGAAAAAGCAACTGGTTTCCTGGACCGAGCCGCTAAATCGCTTAAAAACTTTCCTGATCCTCAGTTGGAGGCCTGGCATACCTGTCGGGAGGGGTTCTTGCATCTCAAGTATTCTAATTATCCAAAAGCTATTGAGCTTTTACTCGAAGCAGATAAAAAAATCAGGAACCTTTCTAGGATGGAGTTAAAGGATTATTATTTTAGAACTCTGATTCTAAGTGCTTTAGGTAGAATTTATGAAAGGACGGACGAAGTAAATAAAAGTATCAAATCCTTCGAAGCAGCAGTGGGGATCTGTGAGAAACTAGAGATGCGGACCAGATTGTCCTGGCATTATCTGAACGCAGGACAGGCGTATATGAGACGGGGAAGGGATGACAAAGCGGAAGAATATTTTCGGAAAGCCATTAAAATCAAGGATGATATTAGTCAAAATGCCCGTGCCGGAGCTTATGCCAATCTGGGCTCCTGTTATTTTAGGGACGGAAAATACGAGGAGGCTTTAAGACTTTATACGCGGGCAGAGCAGATTTACAGTAATAATACGGATTCTAATTATTCCAACCTTTCTATTGTTGAAATGAAAAAGGCTCAACTGTATGCTGCTACTAACAAAGATAAACGGGCTGAAAAACATTATGCCAGTGCCATCAAATTTGCAGAAAAGCAAAAGGACTATAAACAGTTGTCTAAAGTTTGTGAAGAAGTCGCTAGCTTCCATGCTGGTAAAGGTAAATTCCAGCTTGCATTTAACTATCTGAAGCTACATAACCGATTTAAGGAAGAACATTTAGAGCAAACTAAGCAGCAGCAATTGATGGAGCTGGAGTTTAAATATGAGGCGGAAAAGAAAAAACAAGAAGCTGAGCTTTTAAAGCTCCAGGCTATCAGCTTACAGCTCAAAGCTTTAAGATCGCAGATGAATCCACATTTCATGTATAATGCGCTCAATTCTATTCAAAAGTATATTACCTCTAATGAATTGAATGATGCTTCAAAGTACCTGGCCAAATTTGCACATTTAATGCGCCAGAGCCTGGAATACTCGGATATGGAGATAATTAGTCTTGAAAAAGAGATTGAGTTTCTAGAGAATTACCTCTTGATCAGCCAAAAACTTCGTTTCGGTGATAAAATGACCTATCAAATAACTGTTGATGAAGA